>JAFGEV010000231.1 GCA_016931385.1 Prolixibacteraceae bacterium | reverse complement strand
TGCCAAGTACCCCGTTATCGCCGGCATGAGGGTTAAGCCCAAGCACTGCTATACGTGGGCTGGTGCAGGCAAAATCAGCAACCAGGGAGTGGTGTAGGATTTTGATTTTCGACATAAGCAACTCTTTGGTAATTAAAGCGGGCACCTCGCGTATTGAAGCATGGCCAGTAACAATTCCCACTCTTAACCCATCCGAAATCAGCAACATGAGCGAATCATTTACCTCAAACTGCTGCGTCAGAAATTCGGTATGGCCCGGAAATTTAAAATTGTTCGACTGTATGGCCTCCTTATTTACAGGTGCAGTAACCAAAACATCGATCTTACCTTTTTTCAGGTCGTTTACTGCCAGTTCAAGGGCCATGAAAGCAGCTTCGCCTGCAAGTTTGTTGATCTTCCCCAGCTCTACCCTTATGTTTTCGTCGCAACAATTGATGATGTTAACTTTATTGTTGTCGGCTTCTTCGGGTGTACGTATCTGGTTGAAAAAAAACGATTCGGTGTTGATCACTTTTTTATGATAGGCAGCTACTTTTGGCGAACCGTAAATAACCGGTGTAAACAATTCATTAATCCTCGGGTCCGACAGGGTTTTAATGATCACCTCGTAGCCAATACCGTTTATATCGCCGTGTGTTATTCCAACTTTTATCTGATTTTTCTTCATGGGATTGCATGTAAAAATTTAAAATTTTCACCATTCTGGTAAAAGCACAAAATTAGTTTTTTTTTTGAATTCTTCTTTTCGCCTTAAGTAAAGCGAGAAACCGGAAAAAGTTCAGAAATCGAACTGCCTGTTAAGTTTGTCCATATCGGCCTGGTTCAGAAATTCAACCGAATTGACCATGGCTTCAAGTTGCCAGAGTAAATTGCGTTTATCCTTTCCGGGGGCATATACAAACCCATCGATTGTGACTATTCGGTTGTTAAGCAAATCGAGGATGGACAGGTTTATGAAGGGGCCGCCCATAAAATCGTTTTCAACTTTCCACAAGCCGCGCATCTCGGCAGCAAAATTTCCGTTCTTACGTGTCATGTTCAGTAAAACAGGAAGCTCGTTTTCGGTTGTCATATATGAGCCCTCGGTTGGCCCCGGAACATTGTTTTTTAAAAAGACATTTCGTTTTGCTTTCAGGTAATCAACGGTAAAAGTACTATCGGATTCATACGGGTAGGTATAAATAAAAATTCCCTGGCTGATATCGGGGGTTTCGTACCTTATCCACATAAAATCATCGGTTTGTTCAGCGACATTGAAACCTGGTGGAACAAAAATGGAAAAACCGAATTTATCTTCACTGGCCTTTTTCACAGCTTTTTCGTGATATTTCGAATAATTCATTTTTAAGCGGTCTTTCTCGGCTTTCATAAAAAAGGCAATGATTTTATCGGAATTCTCAATAAATATTGTCTCAAGCTCAGCAGTGTTTCTGGCCGATATTGATACAACTGCCTGGGTATGGGCATACACGTTACGCATAAAATTTACGCCGGTTGAGTCGTTCGAAGGTTTAACCGAAGTAAGTATAAGGTTGCGTGTTGTTTTAAAAATATCTTTAAAAGCTTCATGTGGAATGTTAATCACGTTGAAGATTGATTCATCCTGTGGAAGTCCCAAATGGGGCTGTGTCAATATTTCGAACATTGTTGTCCCAGCTTGTCCTTCCCAAATGTCGTTATTGATAACTATGACAAGTTCACCGGCTTTTCCGCTTACATTTTTCATCATCGAATTCTGGCTGCTATTCAAGCATCCAAACATTCCGGCAATAATAAAAATAACAATAATGATATGGCCAGCGTGAATCGAAATATTAAAAGGAATTTTATTTTGCGGCTTTAAGTTACGTTTTTCCATGGTCTCTGGTTTTATATTTATCAAAAACCCCGCTTTAGCGGGGTTATCGTATTCTTTTCTTAAATGCTTACTTTTCGTTGTCCTTATTTTTTTCGCTATCCTCTTTCGAGGCATCTTTAAACTCTTTTAACCCTTTCCCAAGACCTTTCATTAACTCGGGAATTTTGCGCCCGCCAAAAAAAATCAGAACGATAACCAGGATAATGATAATTTCTGTTGGGCCAAACCATCCGGCTATAATTAATAAACTCATATTCTTGTTTTTTATTTTGATTACATGCAAATATAACGAATTGTTTACAGATGTGGTGTCATTTATTAAAGAGTCTGATCACATCGTTCATGTTGGCATAAAGCACAAGTAACAAGAGCAATACCAAACCTACAATTTGAGCGTATTCAAGAAATTTCTCGTTTGGTTTCCGCCCGGTCACCATTTCATAGAGCACAAATAACACGTGGCCACCATCGAGCGCAGGAATTGGCAGAATGTTCATAATACCCAGAATGATTGAAAGGAAAGCGGTCATGTTCCAGAAAGCATGCCAGTCCCAGGTAGCAGGGAATATACTGCCAATGGTAATGAACCCTCCAAGCGATTCGTAGCCTTTGGTTTTCCTGTTGAAAATCAGCTTAAATTGTTTAAGGTAATCAACCGAAGTCTCATAGCCTTTTGCAATTCCTGCCGGTATCGATTCCCAAAAACCGTATTTAATGGTTTTGAATTCGAAGTATTCCGAAAAATTGTTTTCCCAGCTTATGCCCATCATTCCTTGCTCAGTAAGCTTAAGAGGTATATCGATTACTTCACTGCCGCGGCCAATGGTAAAGAGTATTTCATCGGTTTCATGCGCTTTCAGTTCTGAAGAAAACTGGTCGTAATATTGAAATTCTTTCCCGTTAACTTTTAATAATTCATCGCCTTTGAGCATTCCGGCTTCTTTTGCAGGTGATTCTTTGGCAAAAGAATTGATAACAATTTTGAAAGGGTAACGTAAGCCGATAAGGTTTTTTGTTTTCATCATCACTGCGATGTCGTCTTCATCAATCCATACGTCAACTTTTTCACCATCGCGTTCAACCTGAACTGTCCGGGCTGCTTCAAGCACAATTGTCGGGACAATCTCAAAGAAACTTTCAACAGGTACATTATCAACCGACAGTATTTTGTCACCATCCCTGAAACCGATTTCTTCGGCAACTTCGCTGGCATCAATCCCAAACTTAACATTTTCTGTAGGGAGATACTCTTCGCCCCAGGTAAACAGTACGGCAATATAAATTATCAGAGCGGCAATAAAGTTCATCAAAACCCCTCCTATCATAATAAAAAGCCTCTGCCAGGGCTTTTTCGACCGGAATTCCCAGGGTTGAGGTGGTTTTTTCATTTGCTCACGGTCCATCGATTCATCAATCATGCCAGCAATTTTAACATACCCCCCCAGAGGCAGCCAGCCAATGCCATATTCGGTTTCGCCCTTTTTGGTTTTAAAGAGTGAAAATCCAAGGTTGAAAAAGAGGTAAAACTTTTCGACGCGGCACTTAAAAACACGTGCAAAAATGAAATGCCCTAACTCGTGTATGATAATCAACAACGAAAGGCTTAAAAAGAACTGGGCAGCTTTAACTAATATTATCATGATTCTTTATAGGTTCATTCAAAATTCTTTATTAACTCCATAGCTATAATTCTTGCCTCGCTATCGAAGGCAATATAGTCATCGACAGAAGGCTTCGCAATATAAGTTATTTTCGACAGGGTTTGTTCAATTACATCGCTCATTTCGAGGAATCCGATTTTATGATGAAGAAACGCGTCCACAACAACTTCGTTTGCAGCATTCAGTATACAGGCATAATTTCCGCCAGCAGAAAGCGCCTTGTAAGCCAGTGCAAGATTACGAAAAATATTTTTATCGGGTGTATGAAAAGTAAGCGTTGATATATCAGAAAAACTGAATCGGGGAAATTTATTGGCAATCCTTTCGGGATAGCATAAAGCATAATGAATTGGAAGCCTCATATCAGGCGGGCCCATTTGTGCCTTGATCGATCCATCGGTAAACTGCACCATAGAATGAACAATGCTTTGCGGATGCACAACCACTTCAATTTGTGGAGGTGAAAGGTTAAACAGCCATTTTGCTTCAATAACCTCAAAGCCCTTATTCATTAATGTAGCCGAGTCGATGGTTATTTTATTGCCCATGTCCCAATTGGGATGTGCCAGCGCCTGATTGGCTGAAACATTTTTTAACTGTTCGCGTGAATATCCCCTGAATGGCCCCCCCGAACAGGTAAGTATAATTTTTTCGACAGAAGCCTGCTCCTCACCCACCAAACATTGAAATATTGCCGAATGTTCCGAATCGACAGGGAGAAGGGATACATTGTTTTCTTTACAAAGTTGGGTGATAAGGTCGCCTGCAACAACAAGCGTTTCTTTGTTGGCAAGTGCAATCTGTTTCTTCGCTTTTATAGCGCTTATCACCGGCAGCAAACCTGAGTAACCTACCATTGCAGCCAAAACCATGTCTACATGATCGTTTTGCACAACTTCTGATAATGCATCGTTGCCGGCAAGCACTTTAATCCCTTCACCC
>JAFGEV010000230.1 GCA_016931385.1 Prolixibacteraceae bacterium | reverse complement strand
GGTGGTGTTGTAAATCAGCAAGCTTGTGGCCGGCGAGGCAATGGTTGTGGCATCGTTTGCACCGGTCAATGCAACACGCGGAATGAGGAGACCTTTGTTGGAAGCATCCACATCGAGCATGGCCGAATTATCGGGCGCGCTGCCATCGGCATTGATGCCCACGTTCTGCGCGTTTCCATAAAACAACAACAAGGTTAATAGCAGGGTAAAAGAAATGTGAAAAAATTTTACTTTCATTATATTATGTTATCAAGGTTCATATTTCAATATCATTATACTTCGGGATTGCAAATCCCGAAGAGCTTTGAACTCCCTGAGCCTTTGGATAACAGAAAAAGAAAATTGCATGAAATTTAGTGTACCGTTCGTTACAGGACTTTTAAACTTCATTTTATCGATGGCCCCTAAAACAATAATAATTAAACTGCTGGAAGGAATTTAAACACCCAAATAAATCTATATTTATTAATTTTTGAAATGAAATGCTAAACAAAAGTAATATTATTTTATTAACAAATTAATAATAGGTAAAAAATTTACAATGCAGTTCGCAAGGCTATTATCCGACAGAGCATTAGAAAAATAATTCAACGAATTTGGTCATTTAATTTAGTTTAGTTTAGTTCATTTATATTACAGACTTCAGAGAGGTCGAATGTTTATATAACAAAATACATAATGTTAAAATGCGACCCCGGCCGGGGTCGAATCCCTCCCCTGCATTACATTCTAAAAACATAAAATCCCCCCGGGATTTTATATCTGTAAAAATCATGGATAAGGGCGATTAAAATCGCCAATCCCGGGAATTATTCATCGGGATTTCAAATGCCGATGAGCAGGGGGCAGGAGTTCACCCGCACCCGAAATTCACCCAACATTATGCTGCTTGTTTTCTTTTAAAAAGAAAGCCAGTAACAGGCTGATTCCAGCTGCAGCTATAGCAATCAATACTGCATACTGGTAGCCTTTGGTCAATGCTTTAACCGAAGCATTTAAATGATCGGCAAGACCTGGCTTATTGGGTAAATGTAAAGAATATACCAATTGGAAAAATATTACACCGAGGGCGCTTCCCAAAATACTAAAAACCGAATTAATGGCCGTAACCATCCCTTCATTGCCACGGGGAGCATTGCCCATAACTATACCAATATTCCCGGCCAGGAACAACGCCAACCCAAATCCAAATACAATAAAAGACATAATAATGAATGTCCAGGAAGTTGTCGATTGAAAAGTCCAGATCAGGAAACCCGATCCAAACAAAAATACCAGAGAAAGAAAATTCGTCTTCATTTTTCCGATTTTACTGCCCAGCTTTCCAGCCAGGGGGCCTCCGACAAATGAAGTCAATGGAAATATCATCAAAACCAAACCGACCTGTGAGGGAGACAAACCACGAACAGTTTCAAAAAAGAATGGGAATATAAAACTCAGCCCACTAAGTATCAGCATAACCATGGTCCGGGAAATGAGTGAAAAAGACAAGGTTGTATTTTTGAATAGGTTGAGTTTTATGAGTGGCGATTTGCAACGTTGCTCCCGAAATAAAAAGAGTAAAAAGAAAATTACAAACGAGGCAATTACTCCAAGCGAAACCGGGTCAGTCCACCCTCTTTTGGGGCCAACTTCGAATAAAAAGAAAAGGGAAAACAGCATAAATATACTGGTCAGTGCTCCCGGAATATCTATTCGGGCATCAGTCTTATTATGAATATTTCGCTTGTTCAGAAGTTTAAAACATGAAAATAAAGCAAACAGCCCAAAAGGGATATTTATCAGGAACACCCAACGCCAACCAAGATGATCGACAAGATACCCACCAACCGGTGGCCCCACCGCAAAACCGGAACCAGCAGCAATGGTAATTGCCCCAAAAGCTTTAGCCCGAAACTGAGGAGGAAGATATTTCATGAATATAGGACCCCAGTTTGAATACAATATTGCTCCGCCCAATCCCTGAAGAAGCCTGAAAGCGATTAAATAATTTAAATTTGGCGCCAGTGCACAAAGCAATGAACCAACAGTAAAAACGGAATACCCGACCATAAAAAGCTTATCGGCTCCCTTTAAATCGCCCAGCCGGCCAAACACCAAAAGGGTACTGCTTAAAGCCAGCAAATACGAAATAATGATTTTAGCAACATCCGACGGATCGGAATGAAAATTTGAGGCCATGGTTGGCAGGGCTACATTAATGATACTGGTATCGAGGTTTACCATGAACAAGGCCATGGCTACCGTAACAATTAAAAAATAAGCACGTTTGGGAGACATTTCGACATGTGGATGGTTCATTTTTCTTAATTTGTTTGTCTGATAATCAGATATCTATATTTCTTATATTTTAAAGCATTTAATCTTACCTGGGTAAATATAAGAAAAACAGAAATGTGGTTATCATTTTCTTATTTTATTATAAACCACATTTCTGTTACCAACAAATAAGCCACTTTGTCATTTAATAATCCATCGCATCATCTACCCTTTTCTGAAGTTTCTCCATACGTTTGGCATATTTTTCATCGTTTGAGCAATCGTACAAAGCCTGCCACTTCTCCGAATATTCTGACATTTTTTGCGTAGCAGTCATCAGATCCTGGGTATTCTGAACATCCATCGGATTTTCCTGAACTTTCTTATAAATTTTTACGACTTCATCAACCCATTTTTCATAATCGTCTAAAAACGCTTCACATGAATTGCCGGGCTTTGCATTGCTTTCGGTTTTAGCATCTTCGTTGTTGTTGTCCTGATTTTTCTTTTTCCCTGAACCACAGGAAACAAAAAAGAATAAAACGGTAATTAAAAGGATTGCTTTCATATTTTACTGGTTTTAAGTTGTTTTAATATATTCATTCTGTTTTATCATCAGATAAGTATCCGAAATTGGGCTAAAGCCCGGGGCATTGCATATCACATCTTTTCCTCCGCCTTAAACAGGCTGTGTGAAAATTGGCTGTATATAATAATTTGAATTAGTAAAAAAGTAGACCTGCCCGTTAAGTGCAGGCCTACTTCACCAAATTAATTATAAAAAGAGGGTGTATAATGAAATACACCGATTTCCCCTTTATCCGGGTCGGATGTACATTCAAAAGCAATGAAGAAATCGCCATTTTTGCCTGCCGCAAGGTCAAAATTGTAATACACACCAATTTTGGATGTAGTACCTTCATAAACCCACTGCCCGGCCTCGTTCAATTTATATATTTTTATTCCACCATCGTATTCTCCTATACACAAGTATACGATATCGGATGAAATTACAATGTCGACAGGGTTTGAATTGTTTGCAACAAGTGCAGCGCCAACCCGTTCCCAGTTGCTCCCGTTAAAGCGCTTAACAAAGGCCATGTGCTCCATTTCGCTCGACACATACTGTTTATAGGCTGAATAGATAATCCCATCGGATGAAATCGCCAGGGGAGCCTCATTTGTTTTTGCCGAAATATTATACGCATCATCGGTTATCAGAGAATTGCCCAACCATTCCCATTGATTTCCTTCGCCCCTGAGACCGTTTTCGGGTTTCCCTTTCAGCACGCCCATCATTCCAACATCTTTCCTGATGCACACGTAGGGTATGTTACCGTGGCAAACAATTTCGGAACCATAAATGCTCATATCGGAAGGGTTGGGCCGGTAGCCGTTATATGAACTCCATTCCGTACCTGTCCAGTAATTTACGTAACTGTCATAATCATCGGTATGGGCAATCAACAATGTACCGTCTTCTTTGAAGCATAATTCACCGGCGCCGTTCATTACATTTGTACCACTTTGCATCTTCGAGCCTAAAAGCTCCCAATCACTTCCTGAAGAATGCGCAACCAGTGTGCTACCAAACAATTCATCATCGACATTGTCGTAATAAAGGTAGGAAACATACACTTCGCCGCTGTTGTCAATGGCCATACCTGGAGCCTGGCTTGTGATACTTCCGCCGCTGTTTGTTTTGGCAATATTGGGTCCGAATTGATTCCACTGAGTATCATTTCCCGAATATTTCCAGACCTGCACCCAGGCCCTTTCATTTTCAACCAGTGAAACATCGTATGCATAAAACGCAATGTAAGGTACACCGTCGCCATCGGTTGTTATTTCAATGCCATTTTCACCACCCGATCCATATGCAGATGTTTTCAGACCTTCACTTTCCGTAAGGATCATTGAAAGCGTACCATGCGCTTCAACCGTAACAATACAGGTTGCTGTTACACCATTTTCAGAAGAAACCGTAACAGTGGCCTCTCCTTCTGAAACACCGGTCAGTTCACCGTTTTGATCAACAATAACAATGCTTTCATCCGTACTCGACCAGCTTACTCCGGGATTTGTTGCATCAACTGGCAGCACTGTAATATCAAGCTGCTCGGTATCGCCCACATTCATTGTAAGCTCGGTATTACCAATGATTATTTCGGCAACATCAACAGCAAGCGCCGAAACTATAACTTCACAGGTTGCAGAATACCCACCATCGATTGTGGTCGCAGTAATGGTGGCTGTTCCGGGAGAGACTGCTTCAATAAAGCCATTGTTTACTGAAACAATGGATGCATCAGAAGAGGACCAGGTTACATTCTGGTCGGCTGCATCTTCAGGTGAAACGTGTGCTTCAAGCTGAAAACTGTCGCCGGTTGCCAGGCTGATCTCGTCAGGATCGACCGTAACACCGTCAACCGGTACAGCCGGATCAAATGAATTGCATGAAAATACGATCATGCCTGAAATCAGGATAATCAAATAATGTACTCTTTTCATAATAAATTGGTTTTGGTATTAAAAATCGAAAACCAAATTACTGTAATACAAGCTTATATTTCTGTGGGATTTGAATTGAAGGAGCTTGCATTTGAATTGCTGGTGGTTGGCTTTGAATTGTGGTTTGTGGATCCTTAACAATGAGCTATGATTTATCTACCTGCTCAAACACAAAAAATTTCAAACATCAGTCCCTATAACTCCCCAAAAAAAGAATTGAGCATAATGCGGAAATGACAGTTTGACCCGGAACGGTTCGAATATCAATATCCCGGGGTGATTGCTGAGCTTGCCAAAGCATTAACCCCGGGTAAAGGTGAAAAGCGAAATATCCGGCCACGGTAATTCCTTCGAAAAAGAAGTAGTGTTGCATGGCCGGAAATGTAGAATTATTGCCAAAAGCGTTGTTTTGTATTTGTCTTATAAACAGAAATTTGTGAAAATATGTCATTGGCAACGCAGAGAGGCAGAGCGCAGAGAAGTCCCGCGAAGCGTTAAATCTCAACGAATTCGAAAAGATCTCTCTTATCGTCGAGATGACACTCCTAACAAATTCTGTCATAAGTTCCGGTCAGTTAATGGAGGAGCAATCTTTTTTTACCAGTGACTAATGATTTTAAATGTACCTTTCCTTCGGAACTCTTAAGCAATCCTTTTTCCCGGTTCTTTCACCGGGTTGAAACCCGGAGTTACAAAATCGAATCGTTCCTAACGGAACTTAAGCTGCCTTCGACACCTGGGATATTTATAGGTAGGGGATAAAAAACTAATAATAGATTTTTCGGGTATAAATGCCAGGAAAGAAAACCCGACTTACCAACTATACTAAAGCGAATCGAGATACTGCAACAATGCCTGCCTTTTAAGGGTAGAAACCGGCACACTCGAATTATCGGCCATTACAATGCT
>JAFGEV010000023.1 GCA_016931385.1 Prolixibacteraceae bacterium | reverse complement strand
TGGGCGACAGCAGTTACGAGCATTTTTGCAAAACCGGAAAAGATATTGACACGAGGCTGGAAGAGTTGGGTGCCCGCAGGTTGTTCAGCCGTGTTGACTGTGATGTGGATTTTCAGAAGGCGGCATCAGGGTGGATTTCAGGTATTTTTTCAATCAGCCGGGGTACCAAAAATAAAAAGGCTGACGCTTTGTTTGCCGGTACCGCTAATTCTGCCGGTACGTATCAAGCGTTGCTTCTGCGGAAGTATTTGATAAATAAAGGCTCCCTTTCTGAAACGTATCATCTGGTTCTGGCGGTGGAAGACAAAGAGTTTTATTACCAGGCAGGCGATTCGGTTTGTGTAGTTCCGCAAAATCCGGATGAACTGGTTGACGGAATCATTCGTCAGTTGAAATCGTTTCCCGGCAAAGTTCTTCGTTATGAGGAGGAGAAAACTACCCTGCGGCAATTATTTCAGGAAAAACCTGAATTAACCAGGCTGAGTAAAGGGTTGCTGGAACGCTACCAGAAACTTACCCGGAATATTTTACTGCAAAAGTTGATCAATGATGAATCTCAGTTACAGGATTATCTGAAAAACAGCGACTTTCTCGATCTGCTTACTGATTTTCCTTTTCAGGGTGAGCTTCAGAACCTGGTGAGTATTTTCCGTAAAATTCAACCAAGATACTATTCTGTGGCTTCTTCAGCCACGAAACATCCCGGCGAGGTTCATCTCATCGTAAAACAGGTTCAGGACGAAAACCGCGGGCGGATGCGGCACGGAGCATGTTCGTTGTACCTGAATTACCGGATGGAACCCGGGCAGAAGATAAATATCAGGGTTACAAAAAATGAGCACTTCCGCACACCAAAATATAAAAGTCCGGTTATTATGATTGCCTCCGGTACCGGAATTGCTCCGTTCAGGGCATTTATGGAAGAAAAGGAAGCTGGCAAATTTGAAGGAGACTGCTGGTTGTTTTTTGGAGAGAAATACCGCGAATACGATTTTTTCTATCAAAAGGAATGGGAGGACTGGAAAAACAGAAAACTCCTCACGCGGCTTGATGTCGCTTTTTCCAGAGATCAAACCGAAAAAATATATGTTCAGCACAAAATAAAAGAACAATCAACAAATTTTTATAACTGGCTAAACAAGGGAGCTTACGTGTACATTTGCGGCTCTGTAAAAATGGGCGGGGAAGTAAAAAACGCCATAAAAAACGTTTTGGAAATACATAATCAGAAAAACAACCCAGAAAAAAACATAAGCTGGAAACAGTTGGTAAATGAAGACAGAATTCATGAGGATGTTTATTAAAACCTCTCTTCAGAAAAATTATCATACGATCTACCATGTTCTCTAACAACATATTAAGATAAAAAGGTCTTTTATTAATGTTTTCTTAATATGAATTAGTTGATATTATCAACCAACCTGAATTACTTTTACAATTTAAAAGAAAACAGAAATGAATTTGGAGACACCATTGGGTTATCTTCTTTGCCGGGCCAGAAGAGCATACAAGAATAAACTGATGATGAGATACAAGGAAAACAACATTGAATTAAGTCTCGACCAGTTTATTATTTTACATCAGGTAGGTTTAAACGAAGAAGTGACCCAACAGGAACTCGCCGATTATTTGCAGAAAGATAAGTCAATTGTTTTGCGGCAAATTTCTGCATTAATTGATAGAGAATATGTAATACGTTCTTACGATAAAAAGGACAAACGTAAAAAGAATTTGCTTATAACGTCGAAAGGGTATAAAGTACTGGAAATATCGAGGGAAGTAGCCAAAAGTGTATCCGGGGAACTTCTTTCAGGCGTTCGCCCGCAGGAG
Organism: Prolixibacteraceae bacterium; assembly: GCA_016931385.1. GTDB lineage: Bacteria > Bacteroidota > Bacteroidia > Bacteroidales > Prolixibacteraceae > DAIMEA01. The sequence continues at coordinate 5,164 of JAFGEV010000023.1, read as the reverse complement.
CTGCATGTTTTTGAGGTAGTTATGAATAAAATCCAGAAAAACGGCGGTTTTGAAGTGGGCGTATGTTGTAAATAAATTCAACATAACACAATTACATAATGGTCATGAAAACAATGTTACAAATCCAAAATCTTGGATTTATTTTGCTGGTGTTTGTTGCTGTTTCATGCACAAACTCGCAGGGGGAGAACCGGTCGGATGTGGAACAGCCGGTGGGAGAGTATGAAGTGATTGAGTTGGAACCGCAATCGGCAACTTTATATAAAGGCTACCCAACCACTTTGGAAGGGCTGCAAACCGTTGAGATTCGGCCCAAAATTGCAGGTTATATTGACGAGATTCTGGTAGATGAGGGGGCATACGTAAAAAAAGGACAGGTATTGTTCCGTCTGTTTGCCAACGACATTCAGGCAAACGTACGTTCGGCCGAAGCTCAGGTAAAAGTAGCGGACGCAGAAGTTGCCTCGGCAAAAATTAATCTTGAAAAAACCAGGCCACTGGTAGATAAAGAGATCATCAGCAAATTTGAGCTTGAATCGGTTGAAGCGATCCTTAAATCAAAAGAAGCACAACTGGCACAGGCACAGGCGATGCTGGCAAATGCCAAAGCCAATTTGCAATATACTGTTATCACCAGCCCAACAGATGGAATCATCAGTAATTTTCCATTCCGGGTGGGAAGTCTTGTCAGCAGTTCCATATCACAACCGCTCACAACTGTTTCCAACACTTCGGATATGTACGCTTATTTTGCTATGAACGAAAAGGAGTTTCTGGCATTAACCAAAGATTTGAAGGGAAATACTATTCACGAAAAATTAAATGCATTGCCTGAAGTTTCGCTGGTTTTACCCGATAATTCACTTTATGATCAGCCCGGAAGAATTGAAACTGCCAGCGGACTGATTGATACGCAAACAGGAGCTGTCAATATACGGGCCACATTTCCCAATACAGATGGAATATTGCGGAGCGGTGGAAGTGGCCTGGTTCGTATTCCGCAGCATATCGACTCATCTATTGTTATTCCGCAGAAAGCAACCTATGAATTGCAGGGGAAACATTTTGTTTACGCAGTGGGGAACGACAACAGGGTTAAAAGCACCGAAATTGAAGTACTCGCTGGCAATCTGAAAGATTCCTATGTGGTTACCAAAGGGTTGAAAACCGGAGATCGGGTGGTTGTTGAAGGAATTGCATCTCTGAATAACGACCAGCTTATTAAACCCAGAATGGGTGAGCCTGATAAACCTTCGGAAAGTATAATTTCGGAAACCCTGACAAACAATTAAATTTTTAACTTGCTATGTTTCGAAAATTTATTGAACGACCGGTATTATCATCGGTTATATCGATTATTATTGTCATTTTGGGCCTGCTGGGCTTATTCAGCCTTTCCGTGGAACAATACCCTGACATTGCCCCGCCTACCATCCAGGTTAGGGCACATTATACAGGCGCCAACGCCGAGACAGTTTTAAAGAGTGTGATTACCCCGCTTGAGGAACAGATTAACGGGGTTGAAAATATGACTTATATGACCTCCACCGCCAGCAACGACGGAACGGCCAGTATCGAAGTTTTTTTTAAACAGGGAATTAATCCTGACATGGCCGCGGTAAACGTACAAAACCGTGTTGCCCGCGCTACCAGCCTGTTACCCGCAGAAGTTGTAAGAGCCGGTGTAATTACGGCAAAACGGCAAAACAGCATGTTGATGGTTTTTTCGTTATACAGCGAAGATGGCAGATACGATGAAACATTTCTGCAAAATTACAGCAAAATCAACCTTCTTCCGCAAATTCAGCGGGTAAACGGGGTGGGTGAAGCCCTTGTTTTTGGGGCAAAGGATTATTCAATGCGTATCTGGCTAAAACCCGATGTAATGAGCGCATACAACCTGATTCCTGCCGATATTATTGCTGCATTGAACGAACAGAACCTGGAAGCTGCTCCGGGCCGTTTCGGGGAACAAAACGATCAGTCATTCGAGTATGTCCTCAAATACAAAGGGAAACTTACGCATCCCGAAGAATTTGAAAATATTATTATCAAAGCCGACAATGATGGCAACATTCTGCGCCTGGAAGATGTGGCACGGGTTGAACTGGGATCGCTGAATTATTCTACCTCAACGGCTGCAATGAACAAACCCGGAATTGCAATGGCTGTATTTCAGTCTCCGGGGTCCAATGCACGGGAAGTTATCATTGAAGCCAAAGAAGTGCTTGATGAGGTTGCCAAAAGTTTTCCGGACGGAGTTAAATATCATATTCTGATTGATGCCAATAATTTTCTCGACAGTTCAATCGACAAAGTGTTGCACACATTGCTCGAAGCTTTTATCCTGGTATTTCTTGTTGTATTTGTTTTTTTGCAGAATTTCAGGGCAACACTTATCCCGGCCATTGCCGTACCTGTTTCTATAATCGGAACATTCTTTTTTCTCGGATTGTTTGGGTTTACCATCAATCTGCTGACTTTATTTGCATTGGTACTCGCCATCGGTATTGTGGTTGATGATGCAATAGTGGTGGTGGAAGCCGTTCATGCAAAACTTGACCAGGGGGCCAGAAGTGCACTTGAAGCAGCAATTTCGGCTATGAATGAAATCTCCGGCGCCATTATTTCCATCACATTGGTAATGGCAGCTGTGTTTATTCCTGTCACCTTCATCACCGGCACTACGGGGGTTTTCTACAAACAATTCGGAATTACCCTGGCAGTAGCTATTGTGCTTTCAGCGGTAAATGCATTAACACTAAGCCCCGCTCTTTGTGCTGTTTTTCTGAAACCTCACCATGAGAGTTCGTTGCATCAGAAAGGATTTATGCAACGGTTTTATTCCGCATTTAATATGTCGTTTGAATATATGACCGGTCGTTATAAAAAAATAACCGGCTTTTTTATTGCGCGCAAATGGATTGCCGTTGCTTTAATTGTCATTTTTTCAGGAGCTTTGTATTATCTGATGAAAACAACTCCCTCCGGGTTTGTGCCCTCCGAAGATGTGGGAATTATGATGATTGATATCAGTTTGCCACCTGCAACTTCACTCGAGCGTACCAAAGAAGTGGCGCAAAAAGTTGACCAACTGGTAGCCCAAACTCCCGAAATTGCAGGAAGAGCAATGGTTGTCGGGCGTTCAATAATCAGCGGGCAGGGAAGTACCTACGGCATGCTTTTTTGCGACCTGAAACCCTTTAATGAACGAACCGGCCCGGGACAAGATATTAACAGTGTGATAGGGAAACTTTATGAAGCAACTGCCCAAATAAAGGATGCCCGGATTGTCATTTTTACGCCTCCTATGGTTCCGGGGTTCAGCATTTCAGGCGGTGTAGAGTTTAAACTCGAAGATCGTACTGGTGGCGACATTAAGGAGTTCGAACAAATCTCAAATCAGTTTTTGGGAGCCCTTAACCAACGCCCTGAAATTCAGTATGCCATCACATCGTTTAATACGAATTTTCCACAATACCAGGTAGATGTGAATGCAGCCCGATGCAAACAATCAGGGATTCCGGTAAGTTCGGTTCTTTCTGCATTGCAGGGATACATTGGCGGTTTTTATGCGTCGGACTTTAACCGTTTTGGCAAACAATACCGAATTATGGTGCAGGCCGAGCCCGGATACCGCGGTAACCCGGAAGATTTGAATAACATTTTTGTTCGTACTTCTACCGGAGAGATGGCACCCATTACCGAATTTATTTCACTTCACCGTGTTTACGGCCCCGAAAACATTACCCGGTTTAATATGTACACATCGATTGCAGTAAACAGCGCACCCAATTTCGGATACAGCTCGGGCGATGCTATTCAGGCCGTGGAAGAAGTGGCAAACCAGACTCTGCCCCCTGGTTACAGTTATGAATTTTCGGGCTTAACACGGGAAGAACTGGCTTCAGGAAACCAGTCAATTCTGATATTTATTTTGAGCGTTGTTTTTGTGTATTTCCTGCTGGCCGCACAATATGAAAGTTTTGTTTTACCGTTTTCCATTTTGTTTTCACTGCCGGTTGGCATTGCCGGGTCGTTTATTTTTGCCCGTATTATGGGGGTTGAAAACAACATTTATCTCCAAATTTCATTGATTATGCTGATTGGGCTGTTAGCCAAAAATGCGATTCTTATTGTTGAATTTGCCCTGCAACGACGCCGTGCCGGTATGAGTATACTTCAATCGGCAGTTGAAGGAGCTACAGCCCGTTTGCGTCCAATTCTGATGACCTCATTTGCATTTATTTTTGGCCTGTTACCATTGATTATCGGCGGGGGAGTGGGGGCCAACGGTAACCGTTCCATCGGTGTTGGTGCTGTGGGTGGAATGATAGTGGGAACATTGGTTGGGATACTTGTTATTCCGGCAATGTACGTCATTTTCCAAACACTTCAGGAAAAAATTAAAAAAACCGGTAAACAGGAAATCTCGGTGTTTAACAGTATGGAATAAAATAGATGAAAATCAAAAATAAATCATGAATACAATTTCAATTAAAAATATTGTCCTGACCTTCGGGGTAGCCGGACTGTTGTTTTCCTGCAGTCCTTCCCAACATTTTCAACGCGAAATGATAAACACCGGCGGGGTTTATGGTTTTGAGAGTGCGGATACCACCAGTTTGGCACAACGTACATGGCAGGATTTATTTTCCGATCCTCAGTTGAAAGAGCTCATTGAAGAGGGGCTGCAAAATAATCCCGACCTTTTAATTGCCGTCCAACGGGTGAAAGAGGCAGAAGCCTATCTGGCACAAAATAAAGCGGCTTTACTTCCTGGTGTGAATGCAGGTTTGAATGCCGGTTACTCACGAAATCCAGAATCGGTTTATCCCGACGGGCCGCGTGAAAGCAATACCTACCAACTTGGACTTGAAGCGGATTGGGAAGTTGATTTATGGGGAAAGTTAAGCAGTGCAAAAAAGGCCGCTTATGCTAATTTACTGGCCACCAATGCCGGACAGAGAGTGGTACAAACCCGGTTAATTGCAAATATTGCAACGGTGTATTACCAGCTTGCGGCACTGGACGCCAAACTGGAGATAACCCGTCAAACGGTAAAAAACAGAATTGATGTGGTGGAAACGATGAAGGTGCTGAAGCAAAGCGGACGGGTAACCGGCGCTGCCATTGTGCAAAGCGAGGCTGCACGTTACGAGGC
>JAFGEV010000229.1 GCA_016931385.1 Prolixibacteraceae bacterium | reverse complement strand
TTATGTATTAATGCCGGAGTAGCTCAGGGGTAGAGCGCATCCTTGGTAAGGATGAGGTCACGAGTTCAATTCTCGTCTTCGGCTCAATTGATTTAGAAAAAATAATTAAAAATTGCAGTTATGGCTAAAGAACATTTTAATAGGGACAAGGAACATGTCAATATTGGTACCATAGGCCACGTTGATCATGGTAAAACTACCCTGACCGCTGCCATTACGATGGTTTTGGCAAAAAAAGGTCTTTCTGAAATTAAATCATTCGATTCAATTGATAATGCTCCGGAAGAAAAAGAAAGGGGTATTACAATTAATACAGCACACGTTGAGTACCAGACTGAAAAACGTCACTATGCACACGTTGACTGTCCGGGACACGCCGACTATGTGAAAAACATGGTAACTGGTGCTGCCCAGATGGACGGTGCTATCATTGTGGTTGCTGCTACCGATGGTCCTATGCCTCAAACTCGCGAACACATCCTTTTGGCACGCCAGGTAAACGTTCCCAAATTGGTTGTATTCATGAATAAAGTGGATATGGTTGATGATGAAGAGCTTTTGGAACTTGTTGAAATGGAAATTCGTGAATTGCTCGATTTCTATGAATTCGATGGCGATAATACTCCCGTTATTATGGGATCGGCATTAGGTGCAATGAACGGTGAACCACAGTGGGAAGAAAAAATTATGGAACTGATGGATGCCGTTGATACATGGATTCCGCTTCCTCCACGTGACGTTGATAAACCTTTCCTGATGCCTGTTGAAGATGTATTCTCAATTACAGGTCGCGGTACAGTTGCTACAGGTCGTATTGAAACGGGTGTTGTTCATACAGGTGATGAACTCCAGTTGATTGGTCTTGGAGCAGAAGGTCGTAAAACCGTTTGTACAGGGGTTGAAATGTTCCGTAAGATTTTGGATGACGGACAAGCTGGTGACAACGTTGGATTATTGCTTCGTGGTGTTGACAAAAAAGAAATCAAACGCGGACAGATTCTGGCAAAACCAGGTTCAATCACACCTCACACCAAATTTAAAGCTGAGGTTTACGTGTTGAAAAAAGAAGAAGGTGGACGTCACACACCATTCCATAACAAATACCGTCCTCAGTTCTACTTACGTACACTTGACGTAACCGGTGAAATTCACCTTGAAGAAGGTCGTGAAATGGTTATGCCTGGTGATAACGTTTCAATTGAGGTTGAATTGATTTACCCGGTTGCACTGAACATTGGGTTACGTTTTGCAATTCGCGAAGGTGGACGTACTGTTGGTGCAGGTCAGGTAACTGAAATCATTGAATAAAACATTACAAACATAGGTTGAGATAGTCCTGGGTTTTACGACCCGGGACTATTTTACGGTTGATACTCATAGTTGGGAGTGGTTCTAAAACAGTAAGTTCGATTCTTACCTTCCGTGCCAAATAAGGATTTAAAGAATGAAACTAAAATTATATTTGCAAGAGGCTTATGATGAATTGGTTCATAAAGTAACATGGCCTACTTGGAAAGAGCTACAAAGTAGCGCGTTGGTTGTAATGGTTGCTTCCTTAATAATATCACTCTTAATTTTTGTTATGGATCTGTCATTCAGAAACATAATGGATTTTATTTATGGATTATTTTATTAATCAAAATCCTTAGAATAAAATGAGCGAAGACAGTAAAAAATGGTATGTTCTGCGTGCTATTGGTGGCAAGGAGAAGAAGGTAAAGGAATATATCGAAAACGAAATCGCAAATGGAGATCTAAAGGGTTTTGTTGAACAGGTTCTCATACCTACGGAAAAAGTTTATCAAATCCGAAATGGTAAAAAAATCAGCAAGGAACGAAACTTTTTTCCGGGATATGTTTTAATTGAAGCTTCATTAGTGGGTGAAGTTGCACACACACTAAGAAATATGCCAAATGTTATCGGGTTTCTTGGCGACACCAAAGGTGGAGATCCGGTTCCGATGAGGCAAAATGAAGTAAACAGGATTCTTGGCCGCGTGGATGAACTTGCTGAAACCGGCGAGGAATTAAATATTCCATATGTGGTAGGAGAAACTGTAAAAGTAATCGACGGACCATTCAACGGCTTTAACGGAACCATTGAGGAAATCAATGAGGAGAAGAAAAAGCTGCAGGTAATGGTGAAGATTTTTGGACGTAAAACTCCTTTGGAGCTTAGCTTTATGCAAGTTGAAAAGGAATAGTAACGCTTTAATTTTTTGTTATGGCGAAAGAAATTGCTGGATTAATTAAATTACAGATTAAAGGTGGTGCAGCTAACCCTTCACCACCGGTGGGACCAGCATTGGGTGCCAAAGGGGTAAATATAATGCAGTTCTGCAAACAATTTAATGGTAGAACACAGGATCAGGCTGGTAAAGTACTTCCTGTTATCATTACCGTGTATGCAGACAAGTCATTTGATTTTATTATCAAACAACCTCCTGTGGCAGTTCAATTGCTCGAAACAGCAAAGCTTAAAAAAGGATCAGCAGAACCACACGTTAGTAAAGTGGGCTCTGTTACCTGGGATCAGGTAAAACAGATTGCCGAAGGCAAAATGGTCGACCTGAATTGCTTTACTGTGGAATCAGCTATGAGAATGGTTGCTGGTACTGCCAGAAGTATGGGAATCACTGTTAAAGGTGCTTCACCATTCAATAACTAAATAAATCTTTTACGATGGGCAGAATTACGAAAAATAAAAAAGCTTCTCTTGCTAAACTCGAGAAAGGTAAAGCTTACACAATTGACGAAGCATCTCAACTGGTAAAAGAAATTACTTTTACAAAATTTGATGCATCGGTTGATATTGATGTAAGACTGGGAGTTGACCCAAGAAAAGCTAACCAGATGGTTAGAGGCGTAGTTTCTTTACCCCATGGAACTGGAAAAGAAGTTCGTGTTTTGGCTTTAGTTACCCCTGATAAAGAGGAGGAAGCAAAAGAAGCCGGAGCCGACTTTGTAGGATTAGACGAATACGTAGATAAAATTAAAGGTGGTTGGACTGACGTTGATGTGATTATCACCATGCCTCCTGTTATGGGAAAAGTAGGACAGTTAGGACGTATTTTAGGCCCACGTGGTTTAATGCCTAACCCCAAAAGCGGAACCGTAACAATGGATGTTGGTAAGGCAATCAGCGAAGTTAAACAAGGTAAAATTGATTTCAAGGTAGATAAATTCGGTATCGTTCATACAACGATTGGTAAAGTTTCATTTAGTCCTGAAAAGATTAAAGAAAATGCCGTTGAATTTATGCATACCATTTTGAAATTAAAACCCGTAGCCGCTAAAGGTACGTATGTGAGAAGTGTATATCTGTCCAGTACCATGAGCCCTGGTATTCAGGTTGAACCAAAGTCGATTGCAGAATAAAAAGGAGTAAAAATGAAGAGTTCAGAAAAACAAGTTATTATTCATAATTTACAAGAACAAATTGATTCTTACAGCCATTTTTATCTGACCGACATAAGTGGATTAAACGCTGAAAGTACCAGTGATTTAAGGAGACAATGTTTTAAACAAGAAGTAAAACTGGTTGTTGTTAAGAATACACTATTACGTAAAGCTCTCGAAAGTTCAAATAAGAACGCTGCAGAGATTTACGATGCGCTTAAGGGCAATACAACGGTAATGTTTTCCGAAAATGCAAACGTGCCAGCCAAGTTGATTAAAGACTTCAGTAAAAAGCATAAAAAGCCTGTTTTAAAGGCAGCTTATGTTGAAGAAACCATTTATATGGGGGAAAATCAATTGGATGCATTAATTGCAGTGAAGTCGAAAAACGAACTTATTGCTGATGTTGTTGCTCTGTTACAATCTCCGATGAAAACTGTCCTCGGACAATTGCAATCGGGTGGTAATATTATACACGGTGTTCTTGATACACTGAAAGAGAGAGAATAATTTTTTTGAAATAATTTAAATAAGTAATAAAATGGCAGATTTAAAACAGCTTGCAGAAGAGTTAGTAAACTTGACTGTTAAAGAGGTTAACGAATTAGCTGGAATTCTGAAAGATGAGTACGGTATTGAACCAGCAGCTGCAGCAGTAGCAGTAGCAGGTCCGGTAGCCGGAGCTGGCGAAAGTGATGCTCCCGCTGAACAAACAGAATTTGACGTTATTTTGAAAGCAGCCGGCCAATCTAAACTGGCTGTAGTTAAACTCGTTAAAGAACTTACTGGTTTAGGTTTGAAAGAAGCTAAAGCAGTAGTTGATGAAGCTCCAAAAGCTATCAAAGAAAAAGTTTCGAAAGACGAAGCTGAAGCATTGAAAAGTCAATTAGAAGAAGCTGGAGCAGAAGTTGAAGTTAAATAATCGCATTAAGACCTTTTTTAAGGTTATCTGGTTTAGAATCTTACCAGTGTAGGATTCTAAACCTTTTTGTGTATTTATATTTTATATAATTAACCTGTATAAATACATGTCAGTATATACAAAAAATGAGAGGATAAATTTTTCCTCAACACAGACCAGGTTTGATTACCCTGACTTCTTGGAAGTACAAGTTAAATCATTTAAGGATTTTTTTCAGTTAAGAACCACTCCTGACAACAGGAAATCAGAAGGGTTATTTCGGGTTTTCGAGGAAAATTTCCCGATTACCGATACACGAAATAATTTTGTTCTTGAGTTTCTGGACTATCAGGTCGATCCGCCAAGGTATTCCATTTCGGAATGTATTGAGCGGGGTTTAACATTTAGTGTGCCCTTAAAGGCAAAATTAAAGTTGTATTGTACCGATCCGGAACACGAGGATTTTGATACAGTCGTTCAGGATGTATATCTCGGAACAGTGCCGTACATGACCGACAGAGGTACCTTTATTATTAATGGTGCCGAAAGGGTTATTGTATCTCAGTTGCACCGCTCTCCAGGGGTATTTTTCGGGCAAAGTTTACATGCCAACGGTACAAAACTTTATTCCGCACGTATTATCCCGTTTAAGGGATCGTGGATTGAGTTTGCAACCGACATTAACAGTGTCATGTTTGCTTATATCGACCGGAAGAAAAAACTTCCGGTAACCACACTATTACGTGCCATCGGCTATGAAAGTGACAAGGATGTCCTTGAAATTTTCGATTTGGCCGATGAAGTTAAAGTTTCGAAAACAGGCCTGAAAAAAGTTGTCGGACGAAGATTAGCCGCCCGTGTTTTAAAATCATGGATTGAAGATTTTGTGGATGAAGATACCGGAGAGGTGGTTTCTATCGAACGTAACGAAGTTATTATCGATCGCGAAACCATCATTGAGGAAGACCACATCGATGAAATTATTGAATCGGGAGTGAAAACAATATTGTTGCATAAAGATGATCAAAATCAACAGGATTTTGCCATCATTTACAACACACTCCAGAAAGATCCATGTAACTCGGAAAAAGAAGCCGTTCTTCATATTTACCGTCAGTTGCGGAATGCCGAACCACCGGATGAAGCAACCGCACGCGATGTGATCGACAAACTTTTCTTTTCAGACAAAAGATATGACCTCGGAGAAGTGGGGCGTTACAGAATTAATAAAAAATTAGGACTGAACGTTGATTCCGAGAACAGAGTGCTAACGAAAGAAGATATCATTGAAATTATCAAGCATCTTATTCAGTTGGTAAACTCTAAAACCGATGTGGACGACATCGACCATTTAAGTAACCGGAGGGTGCGTACCGTTGGCGAACAAATGTATAATCAGTTTGGTGTTGGTTTGGCCCGGATGGCGCGTACCATTCGCGAGCGGATGAATGTACGGGACAATGAAGTATTTACACCGATTGATTTGATCAATTCAAAAACATTGTCGTCGGTAATTAATTCATTCTTCGGAACCAATGCATTGTCTCAGTTTATGGATCAAACCAATCCGTTGGCTGAAATGACCCACAAACGCCGTATGTCGGCACTGGGGCCAGGTGGGCTGTCGCGCGAAAGAGCCGGTTTCGAGGTGCGCGACGTTCATTATACCCACTATGGAAGACTTTGCCCGATTGAAACACCGGAAGGTCCGAACATTGGTCTGATTTCCTCATTATGTGTGTTTGCAAAAATCAACGACCTTGGTTTTATTTCAACACCATACCGTAAAGTTGAAAATGGGCAGGTAGATCTTTCTGACAATGGTGTTTTATATCTTACTGCTGAAGAAGAAGAATCGCAGATTATTGCACAGGCAAATGCCCCGATTGATGAAAACGGATTCTTTATTAACCAGAAGGTAAAGTCACGGCTCGATGGTGATTATCCTGTGGTTGACAAGGAAAATGTAAAATTAATGGACGTGGGTCCCAACCAGATAGCCTCTGTGGCTGCATCACTGATTTCGTTCCTTGAACACGACGATGCAAACCGGGCACTGATGGGTTCGAACATGATGCGCCAGGCGGTTCCGTTATTACGCCCGGAAGCGCCAATTGTTGGTACCGGGCTTGAAGGAAGAGCAGCTGCCGATTCAATGATTTTGATAAAAGCAGAGTTTGATGGTGTTGTTGAATATGTAGATGCAAACCAGATTATTGTTCGTTACGATGTTACCGATGATGATCGTTTTGTAAGTTTCGATCCGGAAGTGGTTACCTATACTTTGGACAAATACACCAAAACAAACCAGGGAACCACCGTTGACCTGAAACCTATCGTTAGAAAAGGACAACGAATTAAACAAGGCGAAATTCTAACCGAAGGGTACGCAACTGAAAAAGGGGAGCTTGCTCTTGGACGTAACCTCATGGTGGCATTTATGCCCTGGCAGGGATACAACTACGAAGATGCAATTGTTATTTCAGAAAGAATTGTTCGCGAAGATGTATTTACCTCTGTTCATGTAGATGAATACAGCCTTGAAGTTCGCGATACAAAACGGGGTGTTGAAGAATTCACTTCCGATATTCCAAACGTTAGTGAAGAAGCAACCCGCAACCTCGATGAAAACGGTTTAATTCGTATCGGAGCAAACGTAAAACCAGGCGATATTCTGATCGGAAAAATCACACCCAAGGGAGAATCAGACCCTTCACCGGAAGAAAAATTGCTTCGCGCAATATTTGGTGATAAGGCGGGCGATGTGAAAGACGCATCGTTAAAAGCATCTCCTTCGTTATCCGGTGTGGTTATCGACAAGAAACTCTTCTCGCGCGTCACAAAAGATAAAAAAGGGAAAGCAACAAAAGTACTTCTGGATCAGATTGATGAGAAATTTGAAAGTGAAGTGGAAACTTTACGTGCTAAACTTGAGGATAAACTTTTTACCCTGGTTGCCGGTAAAACGTCGCAGGGAGTGAAAGACTATTATGGAACAGAAATTATTTCCAAAGGAGTAAAATTCACGCTAAAACAATTGCAGGAAATTGATTACCTGAATATCAATCCATCAAAATGGACAACTGATAAAGATAGAAACGATTTAATCTTCAGGGTCATCAATAACTTCATAATGAAGTATAAAGAAGCTGAAGCTGTTTCGCGTCGTGAAAGATACAATGTAACCATTGGCGATGAACTACCGGCCGGAATTATTCAGTTAGCCAAAATTTATATTGCCAAAAAACGGAAACTTCAGATTGGTGATAAAATGGCCGGTCGCCACGGGAATAAAGGTATTGTATCACGTGTTGTGCGTGCTGAAGATATGCCTTTCCTGTCCGACGGAACACCAGTTGATATTGTGTTAAATCCGTTGGGGGTACCTTCAAGGATGAACCTCGGACAGATTTACGAAACCGTATTGGGCTGGGCAGGTAAAGAACTGGGAATCAAGTTTGCAACACCCATTTTTGATGGAGCCTCCCTGGAAGAAATCACGGAATATACCGACAAGGCAGGAGTTCCGAGATTTGGGGAGACACGATTGATTGACGGTGAAACAGGTGAACCATTTGACCAGCCGGCAACCGTTGGGGTTATTTATATGATGAAACTGGG
>JAFGEV010000228.1 GCA_016931385.1 Prolixibacteraceae bacterium | reverse complement strand
GGCTGTTACAAATATTATGACAGGTAAAAACGGGGATACCGTTTCCGGGGATGCTGATTTTTGTGCTTTCATCTCTTTCAGTTATAAATTATGAAATTACTTCGATAAACTAAAGGTTATTTATGCAGTGTCCGGAAACATTACACAATTCAGGGAAAGAGTTACATCACTCACAACTTTGAAAACTTCGAAATATCTACGACTGACAGAAGGCATTTGTAGTCATCATCAGTAACAACTCCTTCCATATACACAGAGCACAATGTTTTTTTATCGTAACCCAGCAACACTTCGCATGATTCTTTTGCGTTACTGGTATACACTTTTCTAAAGAAATTATTAAAAACAGGTTTTGAACCTTCTGAAATAAAAAGTTTAAAATTACTGTTTATTAGACTAAAACGTCGTTCTCTGAGCATTTCAGCACCCCTGAAATTCAGCTCGCAAATGGTTCCGTCTGAATCGAGGGTAAAATAGCCCATGGGAGATAAATCGAATAACATGGTATATTTTTTAAGCGCCGTTTCTGCAGCGACGTATGCCAGACGCAGCTCCTCGTTCTGCATTTCCAGTTCTATCTGGTGTACCTGTAATTCGTGAAGGAGTTTTTTTGTATCGGTTTCTTCAGTAATACTCGCCTTTTGTTGTTTTTCATAGAGTATTTCTTCCGCTTTTTTGCGCAACATTTTGGCATTCGTAAAATCCATTTCTAATCTATCCATGACTTTATTTTTTTGAAATAATTATTACTCCCATCGGTAATTTCTTATTATTGGAAAGAACATGAATCGTCCATTCCATTTCCATGTCAACACCATCTGCTCCAATTGCCCTCATTTTTATTTTATTTTCACCTGCCTGTTTCATCAGTTGGTTCATTTGTTGCTCCGTTATTTGCCGTACAGATTCAGGAACAAACAATTCGAAATAGTTTTTATTGATGACATCATTGTAGGTTTTTCCAAAAAATTCTTCGGCTACTGAATTAAACTCCAGTATTTTCCAATCAGTTGAACATTTAATGACTACGTTGGGAGATGCATTGAGTAACAGATGGTTGAACAGGTATGTTTCATTTAATTTATCTTCCGCTTGTTTCAAATCGGAGATATTAATAAATGTAATGACCAATCCGTCTATTCTGTCGTCGAAGGTACGGTAGGGCATAATACGTGTTGAAAACCACCTGCCGTCTTTTGTTGGAATTTGTTTTTCAATAAATATGAGTGTCCGCAAAACTTCAAGGGCATCCTCCGCCAAATCGGGGTAAATAAGTTGCGAAACCTGGTCGGTAAAGGGCCGTCCGATGTCGCTTTTTATGAGCTTAAATATTTTGGTTGCCTGATTGGTAAACCGTCGGATATTTAATTCCTTGTCGAGAAACAACGTTGCAATATCGGTGCTGTTCAGCAGGTTTTTCATGTCGTTGTTTACCCGCGAATAATCTTCCACCTTCGCCATCAATTCGGCGTTTACGGTTTGGAGTTCTTCATTCAGGCTTTGCATCTCTTCTTTCGAAGTGGTTAGTTCTTCATTGGTTGACTGCAGTTCTTCATTGGTTGACTGCAATTCCTCGTTGGTCGATTTCAATTCTTCCTGCGAAGTCTGCATTTCTTCCATGATGTTTTGCACTTCCTCCCGGGTATGTTGCAATTCTTCCTCCAGTTCTTTTTCCCTGGCACTGCCAACAGCTTGTTTTCCTTTTTGTGAATGTGTTTTATTTTCAGAAGTATTGGCAATATCTGTAAAAATTATCAATATTTTTCCAAATAAAGCCTCCGGCTTATTAATCCATTGAATAGTAACGTTTAATGAGATTGTGTTTCCGTTGGTGCCAATTTGAACCTTGCGCAAAATCACTGCTTCCTTTTTGGTTATTACTCTGCGGAAAGCAATGACAAAATCGTTTTGAAATCCCGGCCTCAACATCGCAAAAATATTCAGGTTTGCCTTTCCTACGGCAGGTTCGAGGTATTTGCCCGTACGTCCGCTGATGTACAGGATGTCTCCATTTTCGTTTACCAAAACACCGGCAGGAGAAAATTGATGCAGTAACAATTGATCAACAAGCGTTTGTATATTCATAATAGGTTTATCGGGTATTTTGTTCTCGTTAATAGTTAGTTTCGACCGTGAAAATGAAGAAGGGAAATCAAGCAAATCAGGGTTCAGGCTGGAGTTCCCACGCT
This sequence comes from Prolixibacteraceae bacterium, assembly GCA_016931385.1. Classification (GTDB taxonomy): domain Bacteria; phylum Bacteroidota; class Bacteroidia; order Bacteroidales; family Prolixibacteraceae; genus DAIMEA01. The sequence continues at coordinate 3,776 of JAFGEV010000228.1, read as the reverse complement.
TGTAAATTTTCAGGCTGGAATTTTCGGGTGTAAAAAGATGACTTTGCGCCCCCAGCGTTTCTGAATTACCGAGCAGTAAAATCCCTTCTGCATTGAGGCTGTAATAGAATAACCCAAGCAATTTTTTCTGCAACTCGGGGTCCAAATAAATAAGCAGGTTCCGGCACGAAATAATATCGATGTTGGTAAAAGGCGGATGCATAATAATGTTGTGCTGTGCAAACACAATGTTTTCCCTTATTTCAGTATTTATACGATATCCATCATCTGTTTGGGTGAAAAAACGGCTCAAGCGTTTTGGCGTTACATCTGCTTCTATATTTTTAGGGAAAAGTCCTTTCCGGGCGGTTTCAATTGCATCATTGTCCAGATCGGTTGCGAACACCTGTAAGGAGAAACCTCCGTGCGGGTTTATTTTTTCAACTACTTCCCTGAAAACAATGGCCAGGGAATATGCCTCTTCACCGGTAGAACAACCGGGAATCCAAACCCTAATTGTTGAGGCAGCCTGGTGCTTGCCAACCTTGGCAGGAAGAATTGTTTCTTTTAGTTTTTCCCAAACCAGGGGGTCGCGAAAAAAGTTGGTAACGCCAATCATCAACTCTTTAAAAAGGATATGTACCTCTTCCGGGTTTTCCTGCAAGAAATGGACGTATGAATTGATTTCACCAATTTTATGTACGCCCATTCGTCTTTCGATCCGGCGGTAAACGGTGTTTTTTTTATACAGCGAGAAATCGTTTCCGGTGTGTGTGCGCAGTAAAATAATTATTTTTTCCAGTGCACTTTTATTTTTTTTCTCTCCGTTGAAACCCGGTTTAACTTCAGGAACTTGTTTAAGAAAATTGGCCAGGTTTAAATAAATCTCATTAGGAGGGGCAACAATATCAATCAATCCCGATTTGATTGCATGATGCGGCATACTGTCGAATTTTGCCGTTTCAGGTTCCTGCACAATAGCAATTCCGTTTTTTTCTTTGATGGCTCCAATTCCAAGACTGCCATCAGAACCCATACCCGAAAGAACAATGCCAATAGCAAACTCTTTCTGATCGTCGGCCAGCGAACGCAAAAAAAAGTCGATAGGAAGCCGCATTCCCCTTGCTTCTACAGGTTCAAACAAATAAAGAACCCCTTTTAAAATTGACATGTTTTTGTTGGGAGGAATAACATATATACAATTCGGTCGCACTTTCATCCTGTCCTCCACCTGGAAAACTTTATTTCTGGAGACTCGTTGCAGCAGTTCGGGAAGCATCCCTTTTTGTGTGGGATCCAAATGCTGAATGACTACGTATGCCATTCCGCTGTTTTCAGGCACATTGCCCAGCAGTTGTTCCAGCGCCTCCAGGCCGCCAGCCGAGGCGCCGATACCGACGATTGGAAATTTCCGTGCTTCCGGCCCGGTTTTCTTTTCTTTTGACACGTCGGCTGGTTTTGTTTTTTTACTTTTCACTTGATTAAATTACTGATAAATATACGATTTCAATATAAAAAACGGCACTGATCAACCTAATCATGATATGATCCCATTTTTCATTGTGCTGCTTCCGTCAACTCCCTGCCCATTAATAATCCCGGTCACTCATCTCTTTCCCCTGTTAAAAACTGTTTAACTGGTTACTAAAATAGAGAACCCAGGTTGCGGTTTTGTTACATAAATCTTTTAAAAATTTACATAATTCCCACTTTTTTAAAAATACTGCACAAATGTGTGAATGATGTAACGAATTCAGAAAGTTATGTAATATTTCACGGTTTTAACGGGCATACTTTTGTATAAAAGAAAACAGCTCAAAAAGGTTGAAAATGACAAATACCAAGAAAATGAAAATTAGCTGGAAAAATGATTTGCGGCAGTCAATTGTTGAGAATGACGTTCAAAATTTAAGAAATCAGCTTAAAATAATTCAAAGCTCATCTGAATTAAATAGAAATATGAGATTGCAGAATAACACAGAACTAAGGGAAAATAATTTGTAATAGCTATTCTATTATTTAGAAGTTAATTGAACAAATAGTAATAAAATAAAAAAAAAACAGAATGAAAAAGTTTAGAATGGGTTTAGCCGTGGTCTTAAGCGCAGCTTTCCTTTTTACGGGCTGTGCTTCGTGGAATAAAACACAAAAAGGAGCAGTCATCGGAACTGCAACGGGCGGTGCTGCAGGTGCAGTAATAGGCCGGGCTTCGGGAAATACGGCCCTCGGAGCAATCATTGGGGCTGCAGTTGGCGGCGGTGCCGGCGCAGTAATTGGCCGGCAAATGGATAAACAGGCCGAGGAAATTGCAAAAACAGTTCCCGACGCAAAAGTGGAACGTGTGGGCGAAGGTATTGTGGTAGAATTCAGCAGCAATATTTTGTTTGGATTTGATGAATCAACTCTTTCTGCAGACGCTAAAACAAACCTGGATAAACTGGTTGTTGTATTGAATAGTTATGCGGATACTGACATTGAAATTCAGGGACATACCGACAGTAAGGGAAGTTTGGCATATAACCAGAATTTGTCGGAGCAACGGGCCAAAACTGTTTCCGGTTACCTGACGGGTAAAGAAATTGCAACTAACCGTTTAACCATTAAAGGGTTTGGCGAAACATTGCCCAAATATGAAAACGATACAGCTGATGGCCGGACTCAAAATCGCAGGGTTGAGTTTTTGATTACTGCCAATGAAAAAATGAAGGCGGAAGCTGAAAGTGAAGCAACGAATTAATTTCTAACACGTTATAAATATTTTAAAGATGAAGACAAAACTATTTTATTTGATCTTAATTTTTGTACTTACAAGTTCCGGGGCTTTTGCCCAGGGACTTGACGGTTCAAAAACTTCCTTTGCAGTTCTTGGCGGGATAAACCTGCAGAACCTGAACGGAAAGGACGCGGACGGCAACAAACTTGAAAATGACATGATCATCGGTTTTCATGCAGGGGTGAATGTTCAGCTTCCTGTTGCCCCGCAGTTTTACTTTCAGCCCGGGTTGATGTTTAGCACAAAAGGAGCTGAGAATACAGAAGGAGTATTATCAGGCACTTACAACCTTTCGTATGTTGAACTTCCGTTGAACTTTGTTTATAAAGCACCGGTTGGTATTGGTTATTTTATGCTTGGGTTTGGTCCTTATGTGGCGTATGGAATTGGGGGCAAAGCCACTTACGAAGGTGGTGCTGCATCGGTTGAAACGGATATTGAATTTAAAAATGAAGTGGAAGCCGGTGACCCGCTAACCACAGTATATGTAAAACCGTTTGATGCCGGCGCTAACCTGTTTTTTGGATACGAATTACCAGCCGGACTGTTTTTGCAACTAAATACACAACTTGGGCTGGTCGATATCAACCCAAAAGACAACCGGATTACCGGTGATAATCAATCAATACTTAAAAATACAGGGTACGGGCTTTCGCTTGGGTTTAGGTTTTAGTGACAGAAATAATCAATCAATTCACAAAAGAGGCTGTCGTTGTTTTCAACGATAGCCTTTTCAATGCTGGGGATTTCTTTGTTTTCTGAAAAAGGAAGGAGTCATTCCGGTACTCTTTTTAAACTGGTTCGACAAATGGGCCACACTACTGTAATGCATCTTGAAAGCCATGTCGTCGAGGCTGAGATCGGTGTAAATAAGCAATTCTTTAACCCGTTCAATTCGCTGTTCAATAATATACTTTTCAATGGTTTTTCCCTCCGATTTCGAAAAGGTATTGCTTAGAGAAGCATAACTGAGATTTACTTTTTGACTAATAAAATCGGAATAGTTTGGTTTGGGAATGTCGTC
>JAFGEV010000227.1 GCA_016931385.1 Prolixibacteraceae bacterium | reverse complement strand
GCCTTTTTAAAGATTGAAGAAAACAGGATCATGAGTAAGATGGGCAATGCCACCCCAAGTATTATGGTTACAGGGTCGCGGTATATTTCTTTAAAATTCCGATTGGCTAAACTGAGTGCTTTCATTGTTGGGCCTCCTTTCCGGTAAGTGTTAAAAATACATCATCAAGCGTGGGTTCGGGCATATGAATGCTTTTGATTTCAATACCTATTCCCTTTAGCGTATCCATCAGCTTGTAGAAATCAGGATTTTGTGCTTTTATTTCCAATCCTGAAATGGTTTTACATACATCCATCCCTTTGTTTGCAAGCAATTCAACCATTTCATCGCTTATATTTGAAGAAGTAATGTAAATTGACTGAAGTGTATTGTACTTCTGTTTTAGCTCATGGGGTGTTCCTGTTTCAATGATCCTTGATTTTTCCATGATTGCAAGATGATCGGCAAGAGAATCAGCTTCTTCGAGATAATGTGTAGTTAGCAGAATGGTTTTTTCGCCTTTCAATTTTTCAATATAATTCCAAACCGATTTGCGGGCATGGGGATCAAGCCCAAGGGTTGGTTCATCGAGAAACAATATTTGCGGGTCCGACATCAATGCCATTGCAATGCTCAGCCTGCGTTGTAAACCTCCTGATAGTTTCCGGGCCTGATCTTTCCTGTTCTCAAGTTCCATCAATTCCATAAGGCGATAAGCTCTTGTTTTCGATTCTTTTGCCGTGAGACCGTGGACACCGCCCATTAGAACCAGATTTTCAAGGGTGTTTAAATGACCTGCAATTGCTGTTTCCTGAGGGGATACCCCGATTATCTGTTTGATTTTCATTACACCTGAACCAATTGAGTGATTCAGGATTGTTGCATCGCCTGAAGTGGGTTTAAGCAGGCAGCAGAGCATTTTAATCGTGGTTGTTTTGCCTGCACCATTTGTACCCAATAATGAAAATATTTCACCTTTCTGAATGTCGAAACTTACATCCTGGACAGCTTTACGCGCTCCAAAATGTTTGCTTAAGTTACTGACAGAAATAGCTGTCTGGTTTTGCATGGTTTTCAATAATTTTTGAATTTTTGGTAAAATAGAGAAAAGAGATTGAATCTGAAAAGAAGTTATGCCCTTATTTAGATAAGTAAGCCATAAAAGTCGGTAAACTGCATTTTATCTGGGTGGTAACATTTTTTTTTATATTTTAAGCGCTGTTTTAAAAATCAGTAGAAAATGAAAGAAAAATTGTTTTGGAGTGTTGTTTTGGTAGGTATTTTTCTTTTGACACGTTGTAAAAGTGATACCAAAGAACCTGCTGAATTGCTGGTTGATGAATGGCAGAAACTGTATGAGGCGGTTGATACCAGCTTCAATGTAAAACTTACCTTCAGAGATGATGGTACTTTTAGCTGGGACATGATCGATGTGGTACCTAATCATACAAATTCCGGTGGGGAATACACAGCGACCAATACTGAGTTTACCCTTTTTAACGATGCCGACTGTGATGGAGAAGGGGTTTATAAATATTCTATTTCGGGCGATCAACTTACCATAACAAAAGTTTCAGACGATTGTGACCCGCGCTCCCCGGCCTTTACCGGAGTTTGGGATAAATATTGATGAATTATGATTGTAAATACTATGATTGTGGAACTTTGAGTGCAGAGGAATTAAGCGAGTGAGAATTGAATGGATCGGATGAGATACCCAATACCATGATTAGGGTGTTCATCTCAACCTCAACCTTCTGCGAAGTATGAGCAGTCCCGGTTTACCGGGAAACCTCAACCTCAACCTTAACCTTAACCTCAGATAATAATACGTTTCACCATAAAGTTCACTTGATCCTTACTCATCTGGCAACGTAAGTATTTCTACACCTGTTTGAGTTACCAGCACGGTATGCTCGAATTGTGCTGAGATTTTTCCATCAATGGTGCGGGCCGTCCAGCCATCGTCTTTATCAATTTTGGTGCGGGGTTTCCCTTCGTTAATCATGGGTTCAATGGTGAAGGTCATGCCAGGTTTCATAACTGCCCCCGAATTTCGGCGGGCCGAATGTTCAACCTGTGGTTCTTCATGAAATTCGATGCCCACGCCATGTCCGCAGAATTCATAAACAACCGAAAAGCCTTTGCTCCGAACAAATTGCCCGATAACATGGCCAATATTCCCGAATTTATTTCCCGGCCTTACCTGTTGGATGCCCAGGTCGAGGCTGTGCCGTGTAACATCGATAAGCCTGAGGGCAGCCGGGGAAACCTCCCCCACGGTGTACATTTTGCTGGTGTCGCCGTAATATCCGTTAAGTATGGTAGTTACATCAATATTAAAAATGTCGCCCGGTTTCAGAACGGTATCGTTTGATGGAATTCCATGGCATACAACTTCATTGAGCGAAATGCAGCTCGATTTCGGGTAACCATGGTAGCCTAAAGTAGCTGGCACAGCTCCATGGTCGCGCATGTATTCTTCCATTAACCTGTCGAGGTAACCGGTTGATATCCCTTCTTTGATGTACCCTTCTATCATTTTCAGGGTATTGGCGGCAAGGCGGCTGCTTTGCCTGATCCCTTCAATCTGCTCCGGAGTTTTAATGAGAATGGCCATGCAAAAAATTTTTTGCAAAAGTGGAGATAATGAGCGATATTTCAAAACGCATGTTATGTGGATTATATCAAAAATTCAAGAAAATTCTCTTTCGAAATTACATGAAATTCAGCATCAGTATATGCTTCTTTCCAGGCTTTTGGTGCTTTGACCTTTCGTGGATTTAATTTAAATTCAAAACCATAAAGCTTCCCTTCGCGTTCTTCAACAAGATCGATTTCCTGTTTATCGTATGTGCGCCAAAAAAAGTCATTGCTGAATATCCTTTTATATGATTTTGTTTTCAACCTTTCAATGAACATGAAGTTCTCCCAGAGCATACCTGTGTCGTTGCGTTTCGAAAAGTCATTAAAATTGTTGATCAAAGCATTACGGATACCATTATCAAAAAAATAGTAACGTGATGATTTTATTACCTCTTTACGTAAATTTCTTGAAAAACCGCCGACCCTTTTAATGATAAAAGTTTTTTCAAGCAAGTCAAGGTATCGTTCAACGCTCTGTTTGGCAATGCCGAGGTTATTGCTGAGTTCATTCAACGATACTTCATTGCCCATCTGAAAGGCCAACAGCTTCAATAGTTCAGTGATTTTTGCCGGGTTTCTGATGTTTTCAAATTCAAGAATATCTTTAAGGAGATACGAATCTCGAATACTTATCAGGTATTCCATTTTTTCACTGGCTGATGAAAAATTCAATATTTCAGGATATGAGCCATAAATAATAAGATTCTCCAATTCCTGAATAATTTTCATGCCTCCAAACTGTTGAAAGAGCTCATAAACCGAAAGAGGGTATAAAATACGTTGTATATTTCTGCCAGTGAGGGGTTCTCCTAACTTGCCCGAAAGGTCGAATGATGAAGAACCGGTTACAATAATTTTCATATCAGGAAAATTGTCGACCAACAATTTTAAACCGAAACCTACTTCTGGTATTCTTTGTGCTTCATCGATGAAAATTAATTGATAATTACTAAAAGCGGTTTTTAACCTTGATAACCTTTGAGATGAAATGATTTCACGCACATCAAGATTATCTCCTGATCCGGTAAATTTTTTTTCATTATTCTTTTCAAGAAGTTTTTTGATTAATTCGGTTTTTCCTGCTCTTCGAGGACCATAAAGGACAAATACTTTCCCTTTTTTTAAAATCGTATCTTTATTTTCTTCCAGATATCTGTAATACCAGGTTTGTTCCATGTTATTATTTAAATTAAAGATCAAAATTAATACTTATCGAATAAAAAACCTAAATTTGGCAAGTTAAATTTCCGTATTTAGCTAAATTTGGCAAGTATGGTTGCTGAATTTGCAATAAATTGGAAAGTTGATGTCGCGGTTAAAACGGATTTGCACGTATATTTTTAATTGTAAAAACAGCGTTTTATTAGGTTTGAATTTCTCGCATGGCTTTATTTTATTAGTCTTTAAATAAGCTATTAATTTAATTGCAAGGTGAATTTAAATTTGATTATTTAAAAATTAGTATTGAAGAAATTGACTTACAAATAGTTGTTATTATTATTATTATTATTGCAGTGTAATAACCGATCAATCCAGACTTAATGAGCAGGAAACCCCTTCGTTATAAAGCGTATATCCTGAAAAGTTAACAAGTGATAATTATTCAGTTTAATTTATAAACTGAAAGTTTTTGATATGTTATTTATTGCAAAATTAGGATTAAACGAAGAAGAGATAAATAAGAAAGGCAACACCGCCGGTTTAAACAAGCAAATGCTGCCTTCAAATCAAATTAATTAATAATCTGAACAGGGAGCAGCAACGCCAATTTGAAACTCCCCGTTCGCAAAAGTAAACATTATGAGAATATACATTGTGATTTTTGCGGTTTTAATTG
>JAFGEV010000226.1 GCA_016931385.1 Prolixibacteraceae bacterium | reverse complement strand
GAAAATGCCATTTCATCGGTTGAAAGGGGTGCCGATGTTCAAATAACAATCAGGCTAAATGCTGCATCTGTTAATACAATATCGGTTGATATTAAACCTGTAGCAGGTGATGCTGTTATTGGCAATGATTTCGAACTTTCGGAGTCAACAATTACTTTCCTTCCGGGTGAAACCAGCAAAATACTTACCGTTACGGCAAAGGACAGCTCAAAATATGATGAAATTGTTGCTCTTGGTTTTAACAATGAAGTAAATGCCAATCAGGGTGCTCGCAATATTCATGTTTTACGTGTAAAAAAAACACCTCTGCCAACAGCTTATGCAGGCCCCGATCAAACCGTTTGGGATGCCGATAACAATGGCAGCGAAGAAATAATCCTTGATGGTTCGGAAAGTACCCTGGCAAACGGAACCATCATTTCGTATGAATGGTTCGAAGGAGAAAATCAGATTGCAAGTGGTGAAAAAACTACAGTTTCCCTCTCAACGGGTTTCCATATAATAACCCTTTTAGTTGCGGACGATGAAGGAAACACTGATAGTGACGAGGTAATCATCAATGTGGTTGAAAATATAGGTATATGGCTCGAAGCTGAATGTGGGGCAGTTGGATCGCTGTGGAATATCACAACCGATCCGAATGCCTCAAACAATAAATATGTGACTGTTAAATCGGGAAACAACAGTGCTGATGCGGCTCCTGCAAATGCAACCGGGCAAATATCCTATACATTCAATGTGAATGAAAGTGGAAAATATTCGATGTATGCCCGGGTGATTTGTCCCAATGCTAACGACGATTCTTTCTGGCTTAAAATGGATAACGGCTCCTTTTCCAGATGGAACGATATTACCCCGTCTTCAACCTGGATATGGGTAAAATACCCAAATCCTTACACTTTAAGCACCGGAAGCCATACGTTTACTGTCGGATACCGGGAAGACGGGGCAAAACTGGATAAGCTTCTTTTCTCGACCGAGGATATTGAATTGAACGATATGGGGCCCGAAGCCGGAAACTGCGGATCATCAGTCGATTTACTGTCAGCAAACAATATCGGTCTTTATCCAAATCCGGTTTGTGAAACACTTTTTTTAGCCTTACCCGAGGCAAATACCGAAATCACTTTTTATGATATTACCGGCAATATCATTTTAAAAGAATTTGCCACTGATAAAAATATTAATATAAACCTGTCGGCATTAAAACCAGGCATTTATCTAATGAACGCCAAAACACCGAACAGGGAATATGTAAAGAAAATAATTAAAGAATAAAATCATGAGAGGAATAAGAACCGTTCTTTTTCTTGCCCTGATACTATTGAACATCGGTATAGGAAAACTATACAGTCAGTCGAAAATATGGGTTGGAAGCTGGAGCTGTGCCCCTTATGCAGCAGGTTCGGGGAATACCCCTCCTTCGCCTTATATCGCCAATAATACATTACGTCAGGTGGTCAGGGTTTCGATAGGTGGCGACACTGTTCGGGTAAAATTTTCAAACAAAACCTGCTCTACACCGGTTACTATGAACTCGGTAAGCATTGCCGTTTCAAAAGGCGGGAGCGCTGTTGATGCGTCAACCATTACTTCGTTAACTTTTAATGGAAATGCAACAATTACCATGAACCCTTATTCATCGGTACTTTCCGATCCTGTAGCTTTCCCGCTGGATCCCAGTGCCCGAATTGCCATTACCATCCATTACGGTCAGGCATCATCCAATACCGATATCACCAGCCATGTAGCATCACGTACCGATTCCTACATTGTAACAGGCGATAAGTCAACAGCTGCCGACTTTGGGGGAGCAACCATAACTGCACACTGGTTTCATATCAATACCATTGATGTCATGGCGCCTGACACAGCCGGTTGTGTAGGTGTTTTAGGAAATTCAATCACCGATGGCTATGGCCTTTCCGGGGGGCTGCAAAACCGCTGGACCGACATCTTTTCAGAAAAGCTTCTGGCCGATGAACGTACCTCGCATATCGGGGTGCTGAACCTTGGCATTGGTGCAACAACCGTAGCCGGAAACGGGCCAACAACGGGGCTAAGCCGTTACAACGACGATTTATTGACCCAATCGGGCATTCGCTGGATCATTATGTTTTATGGGGTAAACGATATTGGAGGCGGAAGAAATGCTTCTGAAATTATCAACGCTTACCAGCAAATCATCGACGATGCCCGTTCAATGAACATTAAAGTTTATGGTGCTACAATCACTCCGTTTAAAGGCAGCAGCTATTACTCTGCGGCACACGAAAATGTTCGGAATGACGTAAATGAGTGGATCAGGGCTCCCGGAAATTTCGATGCCTGTATCGATTTCGACAGAGCAATACGCGACCCGCTCGATACCGCGAAAATGGCCGCAGAATTTTCAAACGACTGGCTGCATCCCAATGCAAAGGGGTATGCTTTTTTGGGCAATTCAGTCAATTTAAACTTGTTTACAGAAATTCAAAGCGATGAAACCCTTTTTGCCAATGCCGGATCGGACCAAACCTTGTTAAAACTTGCCAACACCGGAAAAATAACGGTAAACCTCAATGGCTCGCGAAGCATCAGTTGGGGCAGCCCAATAGCACAATATGTTTGGAGCATTGACGATGTTGAGGTTGCTGCCGGTGAACTGTCAACTGTCGATCTCGACACAGGCACACATACCATAAAACTGACAATTACCGATGGCGATGGGAAAACCGATTCCGATGAGGTTACCATTACCATTGTTGAAGACAGTGGCGTATGGCTCGAAGCCGAATGCGGAACGGTGGGTTCCCTTTGGGATATTAAAGCTGACAATAACGCTTCAAACGGAAAATATGTAAGCATAAAACCGGGCAATAACAGTACCGATAAAGCTTCCACGGAAGGAAGCGGTCTGTTGACATATTCATTCGATATTGAAGAAGCCGGAACGTATAATTTTTATGCAAGGGTTTTATGCCCAAATGCCAACGATGACTCCTTCTGGATAAAAATGGACAATGGTTCTTATGCCATGTGGAACAACATTGCTGCAGGCGAATGGCAATGGGTGCCTTACACTTCAGGATTCAGCCTCAACAAAGGGAGTCACACCCTGACCATCGGATATCGCGAAGACGGTGCAAAACTGGATAAAATATGGATTTCCAAAATTACTGCTGATGTTGCAGGCAAGGGGCCTGATGCAGGCAATTGCAATGCTTCATCAACGGGCCATGTTGCCGAACCGGAAATGAAAATTTATCCAAACCCTGTAAACGATATCCTGTATTTAGCTTTTTCAGATGTTCCTGCCGAATATTGTTTGTTCGATGATGGTGGAAAAATACTTTTCAGTCAAAGAATGGATTACAACAATGTTCATATCGACATGACGAATTACCTTAAAGGTATTTATATCCTGAAGGTTAAAAACAGTAAATTTGAAAAAATTGAAACAATCCTTAAAAAATAATTATCATGAGATTTTTCCTTTGCATCATAATTATTCTCGGATTATCAATGTTTTGTTCCACACTGAAGGCACAAACAAAAAATCATAAACCACGAATCATCAACATGACCGATCTGGGTGCCGATGTAGACGATGAACAATCGATGGTGCGTTTTCTTGTACAAAGCAATGAATTTGATGTTGAAGGACTTATTGTAACTACTGGCTGCTGGAAAAAGACCCAGTCGAACATAAATATGCTGAATGGTTTATTGAATGCTTATGGACAGGTTGTTTCCAACCTTCAGGTACACGATCCGGATTTTCCTGCACTTGAATATTTGCAGTCGGTTTCTGCCCTGGGTCAAAGAGGTTACGGTATGGGTGATGTTGGTTCGGGTAAAGACAGCCCGGGTTCAGAACTGATTATATCAGTTGTTGACAAAGATGACCCACGGCCGGTATGGATCTGCTTTTGGGGTGGCGGCAATACCCTTGCTCAGGCGCTTTGGAAGGTGCAGAATACCCGCTCCGATGCTGAGTTAAATAATTTTATCAGCAAAATCAGGGTATACGATATTCTCGGACAGGACAATGCCGGAACATGGATTGCAAAAAAATTCCCCGATTTATTATACATCAGGGCAACAGGTGTTTATGGATGGCAGCCACCGAAAAATGGTGATTACCAACGCAACCACATCCAAAGCCATGGCCCCTTAGGAGCAGTTTACCCAGATACGAAATGGGCTACGGAAGGCGATACGCCCTCGTTCCTGCATCTTTTCCCTAATGGTCTCAATGATCCTGATGAAATATGGCAAGGTGGCTGGGGTGGCCGTTTCGACCGTACAAAAAAAGAGGGTATCCGCGGCATGTCGTGTATGAATGGCGAAGATGCCAGATACGATCCATACTACATGTACGGTAATACCTCGGCCGGAGCCGGGGACATCAGCCGCTGGTCAACTGCTTACAACAATGATTTTCAGGCACGGATGGACTGGTCAATAACCAGCAATTATGCCGATGCCAACCATCACCCCATTGCTATTGTCAATGGCGATTCTACGAAACAGGTCATTGAAATAGCTGCAACACCGGGTTCAACTATAAATCTTAGTGCTGAAGGCTCATCAGACCCCGATGGCCATTCGCTTTCATACAGATGGTTTTATTATAAAGACCCGGGAACCTATAACGGTTCAGTAAACATTCAAAACAGCACATCTGCTTCTGCTTCAGTGACTGTTCCTGATAATGCAACAGGTAAAGAAATCCATATCATCCTCGAAATACACGATTCGGGTTCCCCGGCACTTTATGCCTACCGCCGGGTAATCATTAATACAAAACTACGTGTAATCATGACCACCGACCACCCCGATATTGCCTGGACACAGGGCGGAGACCCTGACGATATTCAATCGATGATCCGCTTTCTGCTGTTTTCAAATGAATTTGATGTGGAAGGAATTGTTGCTTCTGCCGGCACCAATTCATTTACAGCCGATAAAAACCGCATTCTTGAAGTTCTTGATTATTACGATCAGGTGGATGAGAAACTGAGGACTCACGATCATGGCTATCCAACGGCCGATTACCTGCGTTCGGTAACCTATCAGGGATTGGGGAATGAAGGCCCTATCAGCATACAATGGCATTGCGACAATGGAAACTGGGAAGATATCATTGGCGAAGGCAGGGACTGTGAAGCATCGGAAGCCATTATTGCCGCGGCCGATAAAGACGATCCCCGGCCCATTTATATTGGTGTATGGGGCGGCCCCCGCGATGTGGCACAAGCTATCTGGAAAGTTCAGAATACAAGGTCTGCTGAAGAATTTAATTCGTTCATCAGCAAACTCCGCATTTTCCTGATCCACTGCCAGGACGCAACCAACCAGTACCTTATGGGTATCCCTGATCTTTTTGTTGTTTGGTCGAGATACACCTACCTCGGGATGTTTGGTGTTGATGATCGTGACTGGGTACTCAAAAACATTAAAAACAACCACGGGCCACTTTGCGCCTTGTACCCCGATTATAACTACAAGGGAGAACCGGCAGGAGTGGTCGAGGGAGATTCCCCGTCGTTTATGTGGCTGTTAAGCGCCAATCGTGGAATAAACAATCCCGAAGACCCGACCCAGCCTAGCTGGGGTGGCCAATACCCGCGTATTCCCGGTACCAATAACAAATATGGAGGCCCGGATTATGAAGGCCCCAAATCATCCATATCGCAGTGGGCCGATGATTTTCAGCCTTTGTTTGCCGAACGTGCCGACTGGTGCCTGGGCTATGATGAGATTGTTGTTGAAGGTGATGAATCGGATGTTTGGCTTGAAGCCGAGTGTGGAACTGTTGGTTCGCTTTGGGAAATAAATCCCGATGGTTCAGCTTCAAACGGAAAGTACATTACCATACAGCCCGGAAATAATTCTACTGACAATGCTGCTATAAGTGATGATGGACAGGCAAAATTTAGTTTTTCAATTAGCGAAAGCGGATCGTATACTTTGTGGGCACGTGTAATCACTCCCAATGCAAACGATGATTCGTTTTGGCTAAAAATGGACAACGGTGAATGGAACATGTGGAATAATATTGCGTCATCATCCAGTTGGACCTGGGCTTCCGAATACTCTTTTAATCTGAGTTCGGGTTCACATACCTTAACCATTGCATACCGTGAAGACGGGGCCAAATTGGATAAGATTTACCTGACCAAAACCAGTTCTACACCTATAGGTGAAGGAGACAAAGCTGAAAATTGCAGTGGAACAAGCGGAATGAATTCTTTGCCGGATGGGAAAAACATTTTGATTTATCCAAATCCCGCTGATCAAATTTTATATGTCAATATCCCCGATTCTAGGCAAATGGGTAGCATTTTTTCAATTTACAGTTCAGATGGCAAATTGATTAAGAATATTGATGGCCAGAAAAATGAACACATGATCGACATAAGTGGGATGCTTCCCGGTCAGTATTTTTTAATTGCTGATAATAAGTGTAATCAAATTTGTGAAAAGTTCATCATTAATAAATAAAATCATGAAAACCATTATTCTGTTAATTCTATTTTCATTGGCTTTTCATTTTCTGCCGGGGCAAGATATCCAAAAAAACAGGGTGCTTGTCCTCACCGACATTGAAGCCGATCCAGACGATACACAATCATTGGTGAGGCTGCTTATATACTCCAATGAAATTGACATTGAAGGGATTGTAGCAACAACATCATGCTGGATGCGCAATGTAGTGCATCCACAATCCATTGTTCATGTAATTCAGGCTTATGAAAAGGTACAGCCTAATCTGACAAAACATGATCAGAGTTTTCCTGAAGCAAATACTTTATACCCACTGGTGAAAAAAGGTCTGCCTTTATACGGCATGAAAGGTGTTGGTGAAGGCATGGATTCAGAAGGATCGGACTGGATTATCAAAATACTGGAAGAAGACGATGAACGCCCTTTGTGGATTTCGACCTGGGGTGGGGTGAACACCCTTGCGCAGGCTTTGTACAAAATTGAAAAATCCAAAACCAAAAAAGAAGCGAAAAGGTTAATTGCAAAACTCAGGGTGTACACCATTTCCGATCAGGACGACAGCGGGATATGGATTCGTAATAATTTTCCCGAACTATTCTACATTGTGAGCCCGGGTGATTTTTACGGAGGTGGCGGTGATGCAACATGGACAGGCATTAATACGGTAGTGACTCATTTAATGAATGAGACAATAAGCAATCATTGGATAGAAAAGAACATTCAACAAAATCACGGGCCTTTGGGCGCTGTTTATCCCGATGTAGCATGGGGAATGGAAGGCGATACTCCGGCTTTCCTGTCGTTAATCCCCAATGGGCTAAACGATTCCGAGCATCCTGAATTTGGTGGCTGGGGCGGACGATATGAGCTGTACAAACCCGTCTTTGTGGTAGGAAAGACCGGAAGTGCCCGCTCAGGTGTGCCCCATGAACCCGAAACCAGGCCAATCTGGACAAATGCGATCGATACATATATGCCCTATATCCCGGGGGAATATGGCAGAACAGTGAAAATGGATACAAATACTTTTAAGGATAACAAGGTGACCATATGGCGCTGGCGGGATGATTTTCAAAACGATTTTGCAGCACGTGTGGATTGGTGTACCCAAACCTACGAACAAGCAAACCATCCGCCGGTGCCTGTGTTGACCCACCCTGAGAAAATAACGGTAAAATCGGGCGAAGGATTTACTTTAGATGCTTTCGATACCACCGATCCGGATGGAGACAGCTTTAG
>JAFGEV010000225.1 GCA_016931385.1 Prolixibacteraceae bacterium | reverse complement strand
CCCTTTTTCAAGTTTGTATATTTCAAGTTTACCTACATTCTCAATGGCAGCAGCAACATCGTTCAGGGGCCTGCCGATACGGTTGATGCCTTTTTCAATCATCCTGGCTATAGGATTGTTGAACGACTGGCAAAGGGCATGGGCCGACTCCAGCTTCCCCTCGTGAATATAATCCTTTATCCTGTTCATGAAGTTAATATCCATTTTGGATGCCTTTCTGATGGCAAAATATCTTTCTGAAAAAATATAAATGGCAACAAACGACAAAAGCACGATGGGGATCATTACCCAACCGCCCTTCATGGCCAGTTCAAAAAACGACAGTGTAATTTCACCTTCCTGTTCTGCCAGCGCCTGGTTGGCTGCACCTGTAAGATCGGCTTGTAATAATATTAACATGTTTCTTTAAATTTTAAGTTTGTGTAAAGTTATAAAACGATGAAAAACCGTTATTATTTTTTCAGATTATTTATTAACCTTAATTATTGATCACTTCGCCTTTTCTCTTTTTGCGGTCAACATCCCTGACAATGGCATCCCAGTATCGTTGCCAAAGCTCGGAGAAAGTGTTGAATTCTTCTTTGTAAACCAGCCCAAAGCCTTGTGTGTATGGGGCCACGTAATTAAATTGTTCTTCGTTTGACCGGTTAAATGCTTTTACCCTCAGCTTGCCGTTTTTTGTAATTTTATAATCTACATCCACATCGCCCACGATGCTGTTGGAGGCCTGTGCGGCTGCGTTGGTCGGCACGCCAAGGTTGCCGTAAATGGTAAGCCGGTCGTTGAGCAACTGTGTGGACATGGCCAGTTCAATCTCGTCGCTTTCCATGGTGCGGTCTGAGCGGTAATTAAAAGCAAGGTCAACATCGCCGCTTATCTGCGACAGCAGGTGGCTTAACTGGTTGGAAAGAAATTCACTGGCATTGGCATTGGCAACATTGCCATAAGGCGAAAGTGTACCGGAAGTTGATGCTGCCGCCGGGTCAAATTCAGGCATAAAGCTGTTAAGCACCAGCAGCGATGAGAATTGTTTGTTCAACTGTTCACTGTTGCTGATCTTGTTTTTAACCAGTTCACGCGTTGCTTCTTCTACATGCGGCAGGTATATGTCATACTGAATGTTTGGGTTCATAAGCCTGCCTGTCATAAGTATCTGGCAATCAACAGTGGTCTTCGTGGTGTATCCTTCCGTTGTTACCAGCAGGTTATTCAAAGATGCCTTGGTGCGGTAGATGGCTTTGAGGTTTATTTCGGCATCGAGTGGGTCACCGTTCCAGGTGATGGTGCCCCCGTATTCTATCAGAAATTTCCTGTTGATGACATTCAGAAGCGTGAAGAGGTATTCCCCTTCTTCAACAGTATAATTGCCATACATATTGAATTTTCCCAGCGTATTGATCTGCAGTTTCAGGTCGCCCGAACCCTTGCCTTTAAGAATGTCGCCAACAGTAGGATCAAAGATCAGCTGCACCTCGGCATCGGGGGTTACCTCAAGGTCAAAGTTCAACTGGATGCCGGTAAGGTTTACCTGGTATTTTTTTTCATTACCGTTTGTATGCTGCTCTTCATCGGGAAGGATGAAATTTACAAAATCATATTGGGTTATTTCTTCTGGATTGGAAAGAGGGATGAAAATTTTGGTGTTTTTCTCGGTCTTCGCGTTTATATCCATGGTGATATTTTTCGGGGTACCCCTTATGATAACAAGCCCTGAAGCAAAAGCAGTGCCATAAAACTGTGAATTATCAGATGCCGTGGTGTTCATGAATTCAAAGTTTTTGGCATTGATGTTCAGGTTAAACCTGAAGTTTCTGAGATAATTGCTGGTGACCGAGCCGTTTATTTTTGAGGTATTGCCGAACTGGTCAAAAACGAGCATATCGTTGATGAGGATATTGTTGTTGTCAATAACTATTTTATTGGTGAAATTATATCTTGTTTTAAGATAATTAACAGTTAATGATGCCTTTTGAAAGAGCATCTCTCCAGAAATCACCGGTTTTTTCATATTCCCGGCCAGTAACATTTCTCCCGAAACCATTCCTTTAAGGTTGTTGGCCAGTCCTTTGATGTATGGATTGAAAAGATCGAGCCGCAACTTATTCAGTTCAATGTCAAAATCGAACCTGCCCTGGTCGCCCGGGAAATAATCGCCCTGCATGGTAAATGTCTTCAGGTTGCCTCTTTTGGCATAAGCATCAATTTCTATTGATTTCTCAAGGTTGTTCCATTTTGAATGTATTTGGGTAAAACCAAGCAGTTCGTTGTTGATCCTGAGCGAATCCACATCGAGTTCGGAATAAAAGACCGGGTTGGCAAAAATGCCTGAGATGTTCGCGGTGCCGTTAAGAATGCCCATAATATTAAAACCTTCAGACTGTGTAAAAACATTCAGGTTGTCGAGGTTAAAACTATTGAATTCAACGTTTATTTTATCAAAAGGACTTTCGGATACATTGCCGTAAACCCTGAAAGACTGATTGTTGTGATTGATTATTAAATTATCTAATTCTATCCTGCGTTTCTGAATACGGATATTGCTTTCGCTTATGTTCCAAAGGGTATCGTAAGTAATTATCCTGGTCGGCTTCAGGTCTAACAATATTGCAGGAAATGAGAGACCATCCACTTTTTCAAAACAGATGTCTGCCTTTATTTCACCGCGATATGATGCCGAATCCCAGTTGTTCCACCTTAGTGTCAGATCGAGGGTATCTGAACCGGCATCCGAATAGATGGTGAAGTTTTCAAGCGTAATGGTGTTGCCAATTGCCAGGCTTGCGGAACCGGTAGTGAGTTTCATTGTATGCTGATCAGACTCTGCAACGATATTCATATTGTTCCAGGTATTTGATTTCAGCCTTAAAAGGGGTGATCGGCCAAAAAGATAAAAGTAGTTTGAATCAGGCTCGAAGATGCCCTGAAAGGTGCTGTTTTCGCCAACAAAATAGTCAGGCAGAAAATAATCAAATACCGGTTTGGTGTTTTTAAAAGTTGCCTTAAACTGAAAGCTGTTTTTTAATTCTTCAGTGACGATTTTACCCGAATCAATAAGTGATGGCAGGTAAGAATGGACAAACTTTGTTGCCGAGTTACCGATTTTGTCGAGACGGTATCTGCCCGAGACGTCCAAATCCAGAAAGTCAGACCGGATAATCAATGAGTTGGAGCGGTGGTTGTTATATACAGATGCATAAAGGTCATAAACCTGTATCTGTTTGTCTTTTTTTGAAAAAAGCGCATTTACCAGCTTGATGTTACCGTTGAAATTGTTCAGTGAATCGCCTTCGGCATTTGCCTCAATATCGAAGGATATCTCCTGGGTAGGGTCTGTATGGTCGAGGTTAAGGGCATATAAGTTGGCACGCATTACCGAAGCTACAAAATCGTACCGGGGGGTATCGCTTGCAAAATCAAGGTCGCCCTGAAAATCAAAAACAACATTGGGGTCTTTGACATATACCTCACCGTTAAATTTTTTATCCTGGAAAATCCCCGAAAGCTTGATGTTTCTGTAAACATATTGTTTCAGCTCGAGATATTGCACTTCCCCGTCGGTTTTTGCCGAAAACGATTTGCCCGCCTCAAGGTGTCCGTCGGTGTTTACATGAAAAGAAATATCACCGATGTTTTTTTCGTTTTCGAGCAATTTGCCGAGCCTGAAATTCTCGGTCTGCACCTTGCCATTGAAAACCAAAGACTTTCCGACATCGGGTTTAAGCAGAACGTCGGTTTTTATCAGCCCCATTTCCGATTTCAGGGTCCCATAGGCCACAAAATCGTTGATAAACCCCGTAAACTGGCCGGAGTAGCTGAAAGTACCCAATTTCTCAAACTGGTCGGGAAGGTTTAAATGCCTGTCCCCGGGAAGCGTCAGGCCTTGAAGGTCTGATATCCTTGACTGCAGTTTTTTAAACTTTGCATAAATAAAGGTTCCATTAATGTCGGGCAGGCCGTCAAGGTCGAAATATCCCTCAAGGCTTGAATACTTACCGAACTTTATATTTACATTTTTGCCCGAGATATTGTCAATAGTGCCGCCAAACTCACCCGATACGATTACCGACTGGTATGAACCGCGGAAAAAGGGAGCGAAAAAGGCAAGGTCGTGAAAATTAAGGCTTGAGTTCTGCGCGAGCACATTCAGGTGCACATCAGAATAAAGGGTGGTAATTTTAAAATTGTTAAAGTGGTTATACCCCAGGTGTACATGGCTGCCTTCAAACGAAGAGAAGGGGGTATAAAACTTTAGTTCATCAAAGAGCATATGGTTTTTGCAAATGCTGGTACGTGCATAAAAATCATTGAGCACAAAGCCGCTTTGTTCGCTGAAATTCAGTTTCCTGATTATAAAGTCGAGCGTATCACCTTTGGGTTTAAACCTTCTTACATCAATATTTAAACCTGTTAGCTGAAGGTCTCCGAAATTTATCCCGTATTTTTTCTCCGCGGCATCGTAGTTGGCAAGGTTAAATCGGCTATTGTTAATGCGTATGTTTTTAATTTCGAGGTCCCATTTTTCTTTATCCCCGCTGCCCTTTTTTATGAACTTGTCAAGCAATAATTTAATATTGATATTTTTTGCGGAATCAATGTAAAAGTTGATAAAGGAATGATCAAGTGTTATGCGCTGCACCCTTAAGCTTTTTTGCTTAAACCGGGGCCGGGCTATCGCTGCTGTAAGTTTTTCGGAATAAAGTAAAGTATCGCCTGAAAGGTCTTCGATATAAAGGTCGTTAATCTCCACGCGGTTAAAAAAAGTGATGGCAATCCTGCTTACCGAAAATTTCGTGTCAATATTTTCTGACAGGAAATTAAGGGTATGCCTGGCCACGTACGTCTGCACATAGTCGCTCTGCAAAGCAATAAATGCAGTGAGCGGCAGCGCCGAGATGCATAATAGCACAATCGCGAATATTTTAAGACTCTTTTTGATAACTTTGCAGTTTTAATTTGAGAACGTAAAAAAACTAAAAAAAGTT
>JAFGEV010000224.1 GCA_016931385.1 Prolixibacteraceae bacterium | reverse complement strand
TACTTTGCCCTGCGGAAGTTTGGCCAGTTGCGAAACTTTTGCTGCTACAAACAACATGGCCGATGAGTTTTTACAGGTTGCCACACATGCTCCACATCCAATGCAAGATGCTGCATCCACTGCTTCTTCGGCATCGTCGGTGCCAATGGGAATGGCGTTGCCATCGGGTACGCCCCCGGTGTTCACTGATACAAAACCACCTGCCTGCTGAATTTTTTCAAAGGCGGTACGGTCAACCATCAGGTCTTTTATGACCGGGAAAGCGCCGGCACGCCAGGGTTCAATGGTGATGGTTTCACCTTCGTTGAACTTGCGCATGTGCAACTGACAGGTTGTAATGTCGCGGTCGGGCCCGTGGGCACGGCCATTCACGTACAAGCTGCACATTCCGCATATACCCTCACGGCAATCGTGATCGAATGCAATAGGGTCTTTCCCTTCGCGGATCAGTTTATCATTCAGAATATCGAGCATTTCGAGGAACGAACTGCCCTGTGAGATGTTTTCCACCTCGTAGGTTTCGAAACGGCCTTTAGCCTTAGCATTGTTCTGCCGCCAAACCTTTATGTATATTTTCTTCAGTATTTTATCAGCCATTTTTTAAAATTTATTATTGATTAATTATTATTTATTATTTATTGGTTTAGAGCATTTTCAAATAAAAAATAATAAATAATAAATCATCAATTATTTATAGCTTCGTTGCGTTAATTTTACAGTTTCAAATATCAATTCCTCTTTGTTCAGTACAGGCTCTGCATCTTCGCCTTTGTATTCCCAGCACGAGGCATAGGTGAAATTATCATCATCGCGTTTTGCTTCACCATCTTCGGTAACCGATTCTTCGCGGAAGTGGCCGCCGCACGATTCATTCCGGTCAAGTGCATCCTGAGCCATGAGTATTCCCATGTCGATGGCATCGGCCACACGGCCTGCTTTTTCAAGTTCCGGATTCACATTCTTCATTTCTCCGGGAACAAGCACGTTTGCCCAGAACTCTTTTTTCAGTTCCTTCATTTGTCCGATGGCTTTTTTCAAGCCTTCTTCATTGCGGCTCATTCCCACGTAATCCCACATAATGTGGCCAAGTTTTTTATGGAAGTGGTCGACCGGTTCTGTTCCCTTGATATTGAATAATTCTTCCAAACGGCTGGTCACAGCTTTTTCAGCTTCTTCAAATTCAGGAGTATTCGTGTTGATTTTTGGTGTCATGATCTCGTTGGCCAGATAGTCGCCAATAGTATACGGCAACACGAAATAGCCGTCGGCCAGTCCCTGCATAATCGCCGAAGCCCCAAGGCGGTTGGCGCCGTGGTCGCTGAAGTTTGCTTCGCCAATGGCATACAAGCCGGGAATGTTGGTCATCAGGTTATAATCAACCCATAGCCCGCCCATGGAGTAATGTATGGCCGGATAGATCATCATGGGTTCTTTGTAAGGATCAACATCTGTAATTTTTTCGTACATCTGGAAAAGGTTTCCGTAACGGGCTTCAATCACCTCTTTGCCCAGACGTTCAATCGAGTATTTGAAATCGAGGAATACAGCCTTCCCTGTATTGTTTACGCCAAAACCGGCATCGCAGCGTTCTTTGGCAGCACGTGATGCCACGTCGCGGGGAACGAGGTTCCCGTAACTTGGATAACGGCGTTCGAGGTAAAAATCGCGGTCTTCGTCGGGTATGTCGTTCGGACTGATTTCCCCTCTCTGAAGTTTCCCGGCATCTTCTTTCTTTTTTGGTACCCAAACCCGGCCATCGTTACGAAGCGATTCCGACATAAGTGTAAGTTTCGATTGCTGATCGCCATGCACCGGGATACAGGTCGGGTGGATCTGTACAAAACACGGGTTTGCAAACCATGCCCCTTTTTTGTAGCACTGCCAGGCAGCCGATCCGTTGCAGCCCATAGCGTTGGTCGAAAGGAAAAATACATTTCCGTAGCCTCCGGTTGCAACCACAACGGCATGTGCGCCAAAACGTTTTACTTCGCCCGAAACCATATCGCGGACGATGATCCCACGGGCTTTCCCATCAACAATTACCACGTCGAGCATTTCGTGGCGAGTATACATTTTTACGCTCCCATTGGCAATCTGACGGTTCAGCGCGCCATACGCACCAAGCAATAATTGCTGGCCGGTTTGGCCACGGGCATAAAAAGTACGGCTAACGAGCACACCTCCAAATGAGCGGTTGGCAAGCGTACCGCCATATTCGCGTGCAAAAGGCACACCCTGCGCCACACACTGATCTATAATGTTGGGTGATACTTCGGCCAGGCGGTAAACATTGGCTTCACGGGCACGGTAGTCGCCTCCTTTAATCGTATCGTAAAAAAGACGGTAAACCGAATCGTTATCGTTCTGGTAATTTTTTGCAGCGTTGATCCCGCCTTGTGCAGAAATTGAATGTGCGCGGCGGGGGCTGTCCTGGTAACAAAACGCGTGTACGTTGTAACCAAGCTCGGCAAGCGAAGCGGCTGCCGAAGCACCAGCCAGTCCCGTACCTACAACAATTATATCGAGTTTTCTTTTATTAGCAGGGCTCACCACTTTGATCGATTCTTTGTGTTTCGACCACTTTTCGGCAAGTGGCCCTTCGGGTATTTTATTTTCAATTTTACTCATAGAATTTTTTTTACCGATTAAAATTTAATCAAAAAATAGAGAGGGATCACCGAGAAACCAATGGCAAAAACAGCTCCGATTATTTGCGCCAGCACAAAAAGTCTTTTACGCCATACATGGTTGTTTAACCCGATTGTTTGAAATGCCGACCAAAAACCATGTGAAACATGTAGTCCCAGAAGTACGCCCCCTATTACATAAACGATGTCGTAAATCACACTCTCTTTAAAAAGTGTTGAAACCAGTAAGTAGGCATTTTCCATTTCTACAGGTACACCAGCCTGCATCACCGTGATGTGTTCAAGGAGCGGATCACCGGTAAATTTCATTTTCCACCAGAAATTGTACAGGTGAATTCCGATGTAAACGAAAAGCATTGCACCAAGTATAAACATATTGCGCGATGCCCAGGTGCTGTTAATGGCCTGGTTTGTTTTAAGGTATTTTACCGGACGGGCTTTCATGTTCTGTAGGGTTATTATAATCGACCACAGGATATGAATGGCAAAACCCAAAGCCAGAACCGGTTCAATAATTTTTATAAACGGGTTGGTTGCCATAAAATGGGCCGCAATGTTGAACAAGTCGCCGCTGTCGTCAAAAATCAACAACAGGTTAATCGACATGTGTATCAGAAGAAACATAATCAGGAAAAATCCTGTAATGCTCATCAGAAATTTACGGCCAACAGAAGCGTTCAAAAAACTTCCTTTGCTCATAAGAATCTCGTTTATTGTTAATTAAATAAAAATTTTCAAAAAAGAACCACAAAAATAGGGGAATCGGATACTCCTTCCAATATTTTTGAACAATTCGGGATATAAAATACGAATATTTAATGAATGTTTTTTAGCCTGCAATTTGCTTCTTTAATGATACTGAAAATAAAATTTCCGAAAAAAGAAATATTTTCATTTCCTGGAATAATTTGATTTCCGGTTGAAAATAATCAATATTTCCACTTGTTGGCTAACCAAACCAGCGAAAGCATTACAGGAACTTCAACCAAAACACCAACAACTGTTACCATGGCTGCAGGCGACTGTAATCCAAATAAAGCAATAGCCACAGCTACCGCAAGTTCAAAAAAGTTACTGGCGCCTATCATGGCTGCGGGTGAAGCAATGTTGTGCGGTAGTTTGAGTTTCTTACCACCAATCCAGGCCACGAAAAAGATGAAGTATGTTTGAATAACCAGCGGAACAGCGACTAAAAGTATGATCAAGGGATTTTGAACTATAATATTCCCCTGAAAAGCGAATAAAAGAATCAATGTCAACAATAATGCAATGATTGAAACGGGTTTAAATTTCGGTAAAAATTCTTTTTTGAACCAGTCTTCCCCTTTATGTTTTATCAGCATTTTATGGGTAATAAACCCTGCCAATAATGGAACAACTACAAAAACAATAATACTGGCTACCAAAGTATCGTATGGAATGGTAATATTTGTAATTCCCAACAGCAATCCAACAATTGGGATAAAAGCTACAAGGATAACCAGGTCGTTTACCGAAACCTGTACCAGTGTATAGTTCGGGTCACCATTGGTGAGGTAACTCCATACAAAAACCATTGCCGTACAAGGTGCTGCCCCAAGCAAAATAGCTCCTGCAATATATTCACCGGCCTGCTCGGGCGAAATAATTGCACTGTAAATTTTTGTAAAGAATATCCACGCAAAAAAGGCCATGGTAAAAGGCTTTATCAACCAGTTAACAACCAGGGTCAATATTAATCCTTTAGGGCGTTTGCCTACATTTTTAATGCTCGAAAAATCAACCTGGAGCATCATCGGGTAAATCATCAGCCAAATTAAAATGGCAACCGGGATGTTTACTTTGTATACTTCAAACTTGCTTAATACCTGTATACTGTTGCCGGCAAAATGGCCAATACCTATTCCCACGGCAATACAAATTGCCACCCAAAGTGTCAGGTATTTTTCAAAAAATCCGATTTTCTTTTTATTACTACTCATAAGGGAAAAATTTTAACAACATGATGATTCTTTTGCACCGGTTCCAGTGCAACCACAAGTGGGCTCTGTATTATTGAGAATTCCGTTTAAAATGCCTGAAGCACATCCAACTCCTGATTTTACATAAATGGCACCAAACTGACAATTCAGAGCACAGGCACCACATTCCATACAGTTGTCGATATTTGCAATGAGGGCTTTTTTGTTCTCAATTTCAAAAACAGCGTGTGGACAAACAATAACACATAATCGGCAACCTGTGCATAAACCGGTATTTAATTTTAAGGTAGCTACATTTCTTAAATATTGCATCTCAAATTAATTTTGAAATAATAAATAATAGCAATCCAACGGCCGCAAAACCAATCTGAAAAGGAATCGCCCATTTCATTTCAAGCTTTACACCTGATAGCGAAGTATACGTTGTTGCCCCTGTAAAGTTTAAAGCTGTAAAAGAAGCAACAGCTATTCCAATTAGCCCCAATGCAATTCTTTCAATAGTTGGTGCAATAAAAAACCAATTCAGAATAGCTATGAAAATCAATCCGCACAAAGCTCCTTTCAGTGAAAAAGCCCTTACAGGAAAAACAGGCAGCAATAATGGAGTAATAACAATTCCCGCGAAATAACCGGTAAGGATGTTTAATACGGGGAACAAAGAAGTTTGAAACATTTTTGAAAAAAGGAAACCTGAACGATCGAGCCCCGAAAAAAGAAATACTACAAACAAAGCAGCAATCAATCTGTATTTCCAGTAAACTAAATCAACTGGAATTAATTTCGCACGTTCATAAAATGGGAAATCAACCCGACGCATTCCGGGTGTAGCTTTATAGCCTGCTTTTACAAATTCGGAAATATCAGAGGCCCGAACAGGACCGAAAATCACTCTAAAACCTGTCAGCTCCATAATTTTATATGCTGCTACTCCCACTGCTCCCAGTTGTGGCACGATTAACCTGCGATGGGTAACGATATCTTTTATACTATTTTTGTTTATACTCCTCACCAGGTTTTCTGTGCCAAAAGTTCCTTTACCTGCTGCACACCAAACATTTACACCCTTTGTGTCGATAACAAGAATCCAGGCATCAAATGCATTCAGATTTTTTCTCAGAATATCAAACGACAATTTGTAGTTTGCCGAAACGAATATATCAGACTGACTGTTTGGATTTCCAATTTTATAAATTCCAGGTGTGATTTTTGAATTATTCCGGCCAATTCCCCAACGGACTTTAACTGCATTGGCAAAATCATTGCCTGTCCATTTTGCCGATACCGATGGTATAGCTAGAGTCAAAGGCTTTATATTGCTATAGTCGAATGAGTTATTCATGTTGCGATTTGATATAGTCGGAATAAAAGTTCCAAAACGCGTCTTTAATTTCGTCGCGCACCCTGATGAATTCACTCCAGATAAATTCTTCGGTACCCGTTGCATGTGAAGGGTCGTCGAAACCGATGTGCAGGCGGTGTTTTACCTTGCCTAAAAAAGCAGGGCAGGCTTCGTTTGCGCCTCCGCAAACAGTAATCACGTAATCCCACTCTTCCCCAAGGTATTTATCAACCTGATCGGACGTATGATGGCTGATGTCGATGCCAATTTCAGCCATTGCTTTCACTGCTTTTTCGTTCAGTTTTCCTGAGGCTTCAGTTCCTGCTGAATATACCTTCAGATTTTGATCGAACGATTGTAAAAAGCCGTGTGCCATTTGGCTGCGGCAACTGTTGCCGGTACATAGGATTAATATTTTCATGTTGAAAAATTTGATGATTTAAAAATGGATGATTTATTTACATAAAAGTTTATTTTTTTCTAAAACTCTGGCATGCAATTTCCTATAATTATTTTAGATTTGTTACTGTATTACTAACGATCTTAAAAGTCAATTTATGAGCTATTCGTTCATTCACTACAAAGGGAAAAAAATTCTTTATGTCGACTATACCAAATGTACGACTGTAAAAGACACAATTGATATTATCAATGCTGTACGGGATGAATACCTTCGGACAACTGAAAATTATCTGTCGCTTAACAACTTCACGAATGTAACTGTTAATAACGAATACATGGAGGTGGTTAAAAAATATGGGAAAGAGATTTTTGATGCCCGTACCACACGCAATGCTGCAATTGGCATAACCGGTATTAAGAAGGTCTTGCTTGGGGCATACAATTTGATCGTAAAGAATAAACTTATTGCCTTTGATACGAAAGAAGAGGCGTTGGAATACCTTGTGAAAGAATGATGGAGCAATTGTTTCCATAATTTGATCCTTTTTTATACCCTATCCTTTTTCAAATTTTTTGTCTTCAATATTTCATATACTGAATTAGAATAAAGGCTTAATTTTCTCAAACAACCCTATCAACCTGGTTTGGTAGATCTCTCTTATTTCACTTTCATGTTCCCCAATGGGTTTTACCGGGATCAGATCAGTCACTTCATCATAGTCCAGGCCACTTTTAAACATCAGGTCGATGGAGCCCTCGAGGGTTTTTACCAGGGCTTCGGAGCTTTCGTGGGGCGTTAAGCCCATTTGCGATCCCAGGCTGATCAGTTCTTTCCACTGAAACCAAAAATAAGTGGGCAACATGGCTGAAATCAGTGCGTAGGCTTCGAGTTGCTCTTCTTTCACTTCAAAGGTAGTGCCGGTGTTGGATAATAAACCCATGAGATCGGCCCGTTGGGATGAATCGAAACCGCAGGCAAAAGCAATAGGATTGTAGCCCTGGTTGATGTAAGATGTAGCATTCGGAATCATGCGCGCAATGTTTTTGCATTTTAATTTCGACTGAATTTTTTTGATCGAAATCTTGGGCGCCAGCGAAATAACACAGGTTTCAGCCGCAACCAGCAGTTTCATTTTCTCGAGTGTCTCCATGATGACCGGCGGATGCAGGGCAAGGAACACGGTGCTTTGACAGGCTGCCTCTTCGAGCGAGGCAAGATGAACCTCAGGGAACTGATTTTTCAATTTTTCAAGTACTTCAATATTGATGTCATAGACCAATACCTTTTCAAAAGTTCTGCTTTTGTTGGCAAAGGCCTGAAGGATGATCCGGGTAATGCGGCCCCCGCCAATGAAGCTTAGTGGTGTTGTTTTCATGATGAATCAGTTTATAGTTAAATAAATGGTTTCAATCAAAATGGTTGGTAGCAGGTTAAGGAACATTTTTACTCTTTTTTCATTCCATTCCAGGTATTCTGTCCGTCGTTTAAACAACGAGATCAACAAACAACAAACCGTTATGTGGAGCAATAATTTCATCTGATTTCATGTAGTTTAAAACACGGAACCGTATATGAGTCCCGAAAGGGTTGCCATTACAATTACCAGCACCACATAAACAGCCGTTTTCTGATTTCCCAGCACCCCACGAATCACCAGCATGTTGGGCAGCGACAGCGACGGGCCGGCCAACAACAAGGCCAGTGCAGGTCCTTTTCCCATTCCAGAAGCAATCAAACCCTGAAGTATGGGCACTTCGGTAAGCGTGGCAAAATACATGAATGCCCCAACAATAGATGCAAAAAAGTTGGAAAAAATGGAGTTGCCTCCTACCAGTGCCGAAATCCATTCATTGGGTATCACTCCGGCAATGGTTGTACCATCGTGGGTGGAACCCAGCAGAAAACCGGCAGTAACAACCCCGATGGCCAGCATTGGCATAATTTGTTTGGTGAAATCCCAGGCCGAAAGCGTCCATCCCTTGTTATCCGCATCTTTTTTATCGAAAAGGGTAATAATGCTTAAAGAAGCAATCCCAACAATCATGGGAACCAGGGGGCTTAATTTCGGGTTCTCGATAAATGTTGTTGCTAAAAATGCGGAAACACCGGTTGCCAGAATAGCGCCTATTACCCATTGCCATTTGATTTTCAAAATGTAAATAAGCGAATAAGCAAGGAACAACCCGAAGAATCCGGTTATGTACCATTTGTAGCTCCAAATCAGAAACCATGCACTTGTGGTATCGCCATTTGAAGGAGCGCCCCAGTTGGCGAAAACAAGGATTAATATCAGGGTGAAAAAGTGAAACGAAGTTTGCCACATAGGGCGTTTTTCGGGCTCGGGAACAATGTTCATCTGCTGTTCCTTTTTTACTTTTTCCTCTTTCCGGTAAATAATTGACATGGCTGAACCAATCACGATACTGAATGCCACCGCACCAACGGTACGTGCAACGCCCATTTCAAAACCAAGGATACGGGCTGTAAGAATGATGGCCAAAATATTAATGGCGGGTCCAGAATACAGGAACGCAATGGCCGGGCCTAATCCCGCACCGCGTTTATGAATACTGGAAAACAGGGGTAAGATGGTACAAGAACAAACGGCAAGGATGGTTCCCGATACCGAGGCTACAGTGTAGGCCAGCCACTTTTTGGCATTGGCCCCAAAATATCGTAATACCGAGCCCTGGCTCACAA
This sequence comes from Prolixibacteraceae bacterium, assembly GCA_016931385.1. Lineage (GTDB taxonomy): Bacteria > Bacteroidota > Bacteroidia > Bacteroidales > Prolixibacteraceae > DAIMEA01. The sequence continues at coordinate 1,338 of JAFGEV010000224.1, read as the reverse complement.
AAATAGAGATAACCCCGGCTATAAAAAATGCCGGAAGTAAACAGAGCACCACATGCTCGCGGGCATACCATTTCACCAAATCGAGGGTGGCAGCAATAGCCGTATTGAACCGCACACTTTCTATTGGAAGAAAGAAAGCGATCCCAAAAATCACGGCAATCCAAACCAGTATTTTTATTTCTCTTTTTGTTTCCACGATGAATCCTATTAAATGTATTTGTTTTGTTGTCCGCAAAAACACGAACATTATTTTCAAAAAATTAGAGAAGAACAGTTATTGTGTAGTAAATGCCCACTCCAATAAATAATACCGCAATTACCCTGCGGAACCAAAGTTCGAAAGTCTTCATTTTATTATAGAAACCACCGATTGATCCTACGGAAAAGGCGATTCACCAGGCAAAAATAATTACAGGTATCCCGGTTGCAATGGCGAAAATTACCGGAAGGTACAAGCCACTGGCACTGCTTATTGTCATTGGGATCAACATTCCGAAATAGAGTACACCGCTGTATGGGCAAAAAGCCAAAGCAAACACGATACCGAGTAGCAATACACCCCAGAAACCTTTATTGGCACGGGTTTCCATCTTTTCTGTTAACGAACCCAACACGGGGATTTTCACCCAGTTGAATGCGCCGATCATAAACAGTCCAATAATGATTAAAAGTGGCCCAAGTATTTTTTCGCCCCATTGCTGAAAAAAAACTTCAAGCTTAAACTGACTGGCACCAAAAAAGAACAACAATCCAATTGCCGTGTACGAAACAGCACGACCCAAAGTATAAACCAACCCGTTAAGAAACACCTTCCTTTTGCTGGTAATGTCCTTACCAATAAAGCCAATGGCTGTGATGTTGGTTGCCAGGGGGCAGGGACTTATAGCCGTCATAAGTCCCAGAATAAACGCCGTTAGTATCGGAAACTGAGAAGCTTCCAAAAAATTTTGCAGTAGCTCCATGCCTACATCATTGAATCAATGGCCGATTTCAGCTTGCTTTTAAATTTATCGGGATTGGTACGTGCATTCAAAAAAGCATCGTTGGTTAAATTCACCACTTCATCGCCTTTAATAATCAGCAATGTTTGTCCGCTAACTTTGTATTTTTCAATCATCGGGTTTTCTTTTTCCTCTTCCCGGTTTATTGATGTAAACGATACTTTATCGCCATAGTACTCTTTTAGCGCTTCTTTGGTAACGGCTTCAACGGCCTGACAGGTAGCACACCGACGTGTTGCATGAAAATAATAGGCTTTTACTTCAGATACACTTTGGCTTTTATCGCAACAGCTTTTCGTTACGGTTTCAGCCTTTGCCACTCCGGCACAACATTGTG
>JAFGEV010000223.1 GCA_016931385.1 Prolixibacteraceae bacterium | reverse complement strand
TTAATTGCGCCCACTTCAGCAAAGGCGTGGTCTTCGTCGGGCAATTCGTTTACTGTTTCATTTTCCAGTTCTTCATTTTTCTTTTCGAGTTTATTCTGATAGCTGACCCGCAAAATGCATCCAATTGATATTGCTGTGAACAGTGTTGATGTTCCACCAAGACTAACCCAGGGCAGTGGCTGGCCTGTAACCGGCAATAAACCTACCGATACCCCCATGTTGATCATGGCCTGTAAAACAAACATGAACGACAGGCCTGCAACCATAAATGCGGGAAATGTCCTGTGGCTTTGTTTGATAATAATACCTGCCCTGCTTGCAAAAATGACATAAGCAAGAATCACAAAAAAACTTATCCAGCCATATTCTTCAACCATTATTGCAAAAATGAAGTCGTTGTAAGCTGCAGCCATATGGTTCCGCACCTTGCTGCCCCCTGGCCCCTGGCCGGTTTGGCCGCCACGATAAATGGCCATCTCGGCATAATCGGCCTGTGTGGTACCGGTTTCTGAATTGGGGTCTCCATGTATATACCTGTCAATCCTGCCCCTTACCGTATTAAACCGGCCAATATCTAAGGATGAAGACAAGAAATAAAAAGCTGCAACAATCGCAACGCCGGCAAAAATTGTTAAAAACAAATATTTCAAAGGCACCCGGCCAATAAACATCAACACCATAACGGTTGCAAATAGCAGTGCAGCCGTTGAGAAATTTGAGAGGGATATGGTAAAACAAATCACTCCGGATATTCCCAGAATTAACAAAAAAGTTTTTCTTGAAGGTTTTGTCTGGGTGTCCTGATTATTGGCCAGCAAACGAGACACAAACAGCACCAATGATATTTTAACCAACTCGGCAGGCTGAAACGAAATAAACCCAACACGAAATGTTCTGCCGGTAGAATCGGCATCAACTTTAAGAACCAATGCAACAACAAGTAAAATAAAAGCTACGCCTAACATGATTGGTGAAAAAATCGACATGTATTTAACGGGAATATAATTCACAATAAAAACGATTACGCCGAATCCTGCCATCAGCAAAATAAATTGTTTAGCCAGATAGAAGAAAGTATTTCCGCCCATCTGACGGTGAGCAAGCGACCCTGTTGAACTATAAACAATAAGCAATGAAAACAGCGAGAGAATGATCATTACCAGCCATACTCCCCGGTCACCTTTTAATATTGAAAGGAATTTTCCCATTTATAAGTTTCTTACTTCTTTTTTAAACTGCTGGCCTCTGTCTTCATAATTATTGAACAGGTCGAAACTTGCACAGGCTGGTGAAAGCAACACAACGTCGCCTTTCTCGGCCAGGAAATATGCTGATTTAACGGCATGGCTCATGCTCTGTGTTTCAACAATTTCAGGCACAATATCACTGAATGCTTCAATAATCCTATGGTTATCCTTACCCAGGCATACAATGGCTTTGACTTTCTTTTTAACCAGTTCATACAACTGGCTATAGTCATTTCCTTTGTCTATCCCCCCAAGTATCAGAACAGTTGGTTTTGTTATTGATTCGAGGGCATACCACGATGAATTGATATTTGTTGCCTTGGAATCGTTAATGAAATCGATCCCGTGCACTGTAAGGTATTTCTCTAACCTATGTTCAACCCCCCTGAAATCGGAAAGGCATTCCCTGATGAAGTCGTTTCGAATACCCGACACCATGCCAACAATGGCAGCAGCCATTGAATTGCACGCGTTATGTTTGCCTTGCAAGGCTAAATCGTAAATTGACATTTCGAATGTTTTTTCATTATATTCCACTAGGATATTATCATCAACCAAACCAGCCCCGTTTCCCGGGCTTTTCTCTTTTAGTGAAAAAGGGATCAGTTGTGAAGGTATATTTCGCTTGCTTATTTCATTCGCGATATTCACGTCATCGGAGAAGTAGATGAATGAATCATCAAATCCCTGATTTTGTACGATCCGGAATTTTGAGTCGACATAATTCTGCATGTTATGGTCGTAACGGTCAAGATGGTCGGGGGTAATGTTCATCAAAACAGCAATATTGGCTTTAAAATCGAACATACCATCGAGCTGGAAGCTGCTAAGTTCAATGACAAAATAATCGGCATCGTTTTCAGCAACTGCCCTGGCATAACTTTTCCCTACGTTCCCGGCCAAAGCCACATTATGCCCGGCCAATCTGATCAGCTCATAAATGAGCATTGTTGTGGTTGTTTTCCCATTGCTGCCGGTAATGCAAATATTTTTGGCTTTTGAAAAACGAGATGCAAATTCAATTTCTGAAACAGGTATAATCCCTTTTTCAGCAAGGTTTTTAATGATAGGTGCATTATCGGGGATGCCCGGGCTTTTTACTACGACATCGGCATTCAGGATTCGTGAAGGTGTATGCATCCCTTCTTCGAACTCAATATTTCTTTCGAGAAGTTCGTTCCGGAAATTAGGTTTAATACTGCCAAAATCGGAAACAAAGACGTCGAAGCCTTTTGCCCAGCCCAAAATTGCAGCGCCTGTACCGCTTTCGCCTGCTCCCAATATGACAAGTCTTTTCTTCACTATCTGATTTTTAAGAGTGTTACAATGCTGATAACTGCCAACATCAGGGCTACAATCCAGAAGCGTGCAACAATTTTGGCTTCAGCAAACCCTTTTTTCTGAAAATGATGGTGCAGTGGCGCCATGAGGAAAACCCTCCTCCCTTCGCCATATTTTCTTTTGGTATGTTTGAAATAAGTTACCTGGATTACCACTGATAAACTTTCAATAATAAAAATCCCGCAGAACAGTGGGATCATAATTTCCTTACGGATGATTATTGAAAAAACAGCCAGGATTCCACCCAGTGCAAGGCTTCCCGTATCGCCCATAAAAACCTGGGCCGGGAATGAGTTGTACCACAGGAAACCAATTGAGGCCCCGATAAATGCGGCAATAAAGACCGACAGCTCGCCAATATTCGGTATATACATAAGGTTAAGGTAATCGGCCAATACTACATGGCCGCTCACATAGGCCAGAACACCCAGAGTTGCCCCGCTGATTGCGGTTGTACCAGTAGCCAGCCCGTCAAGCCCGTCGGTGAGGTTGGTTGAATTGGAGATTAAGGTTATTAAAAAGATGATCACCAATGTGTAAAGAATCCAGGCGGCAGCTTCCTGCCAATTTCCAGGCAAAAACTTTACAAACCATTTGTAATTAAGCTCCTGGTTTTTCACAAAAGGGATCGTCGTTTTCATTGACTTTACGTCGTGCATTTTGTAGCTAACCTCCTGTTGCCCGGTTTCCTGGTCGATTGATATTTGAGTTACCAGGTTTCCGTCCGAATCTTTTACTTTCTCGCGGATAACAACATCATCACTCAGATACAGCGTAGCAGCGATAATCACACCGAGAGATACCTGCCCCAGAATTTTGAATTTTCCGGCAAGCCCTTTCTTGTCTTTTAAAAAAACTTTAATGTAATCGTCGATGAAGCCAATCAATCCCAACCATACTGTAGTGATGACCATCATCCAGATGTAGATGTTATCTAACCGGGCAAACAAGAGAGTTGGCACTAAAATAGAGGTAAGTATTATTAAGCCACCCATCGTGGGTGTTCCTTTCTTTTGAAGCTGGCCTTCGAGACCGAGGTTTCGCACTTCTTCACCAATTTGTTTTTGTTGCAATAGCCGGATAATCTTTTTCCCGAAAACCATGGTAATAACAAGCGACAAAATTACTGACAATGCTGCCCTGAACGAAATGTACTGCATCATCCCAACCCCAGGCAAATCGAGTTGTTCAATCCATGTATATAAATGATATAGCATCGGCAAATATTTATGTTATTCCAAATATTAATTTCACTACTTCCCTGTCGTCGAAATGGTATTTAACCCCATTAATTTCCTGGTAATCTTCATGGCCTTTTCCGGCAATAAGTATAATATCGCCTGATGATGCCAAAAGCTTTGCTGTTTTTATTGCTTCGCGCCTGTCGGGTATGGTCACAACTTTTTTCTTTTCCATCGCGTCAAGGCCTTTTTCCATGTCGGCAAGTATTTGGAGCGGATCCTCGGTACGCGGGTTATCGGAAGTAAGGATAACTTTATCGCTGAACCGGCAGGCAATTGAAGCCATTTTTGGACGTTTCGTTTTATCGCGATCGCCTCCGGCCCCTACCACACAAATCACCTGATCGCCTCTAGTCCTTACTTCTTCAATTGTAGAAAGCACGTTACTCAATGCATCGGGTGTATGTGCATAATCAACAACGGCATAAATGCCCTCAACTGAACGGAAAACTTCGAAGCGCCCATCAACAGGCTTCAGTTTACTGATAGAGAGTAAAATTTCATCGGGCTTGAAACCGAGTAAAAATGATGCCCCATAAACGGCCAGAAGGTTATAGGCATTGAAACGCCCCACAAAATGTGTCCATACTTCACGCTCGTTTATCTGTAATAATGTCCCGTCGAAATGCTTTTCAAGAATCTTTGCCATAAAGTCGGCCATTGTGAATAAAGAATAGGTGCGCCTGGTTGCCACTGAATTCTGCAACATCACGTTTCCATTCTTATCATCAATATTCGACAGGGCAAATGCCCCGGTTTTAAGGTTATCGAAAAATTTCTTTTTTGTATTTATGTATGCACTAAAAGTTTTATGATAATCGAGATGGTCGTGGGTAATATTTGTAAATATGGCACCATCGAAATCAAGCCCTGAAATACGTTTCTGGTCAATGGCATGTGAACTAACTTCCATGAAGCAGTATGTGCATCCCTTCTTAACCATCTCATTCATCAACCAGTTTAGCTGAATTGGGTCGGGGGTAGTGTGTGAGGCTTTTACCTGATCGTTATCGAGCATATACACAATAGTTGAAATTAAGCCTGCCTTATGCCCCATATCCTGCACCAGCCTGTAAAGTAAAGTTGCAGTTGTTGTTTTGCCATTTGTTCCCGTAACGCCTATCAACCTTAGTTTTGATGAAGGGTTGCCATAAAAAGCCGAAGCTATTTCGCCCAAAGCCTGTGCACTGTCTTTAACCTGAATCCATGTTATATCTTCAGAAAGAGTTTCAGGCAGGTTTTCGCAGACAATTGCAGTAGCCCCACTTTTAATGGCACTTTCGATAAAGCTGTGCCCATCGGTTTGTGTGCCTTTTACGGCAATAAAAGCAAAACCGCTTTCAACCTTTCTCGAATCGAAAGCCAAACCTTGAATCATGCAAGCTTCATCACCAAAAAATTTTACTGTCCCTTCCTGTTTAATTATTTCATTAAGTTTTATCATACACGTTCAACTGTTGCGTTTTTATTAACTCAGATCGATGTAAACCATTTGCCCTTTCCGGCATTGCACCCCAGGCTCGGGAAACTGTTTTAATACCCTTCCAAATCCATTGAGTTTAGCTTTCATCCCGGCTTTTTCGATAAAATACACAGCATCGGCCGCACCCATTCCCAAAACATTAGGCATGGTGTTGGGAACGCTTTTGCGTGTTTTCATTTCGACTACTTTTTCATTTTCGAGAGTATAAACCCAATCGGCTTCACCCTCGGGAGGTATGTATTTAATTTTAAATTCATCGCAAATGAGTTTCGTTTCATTTACCTTGCCATTTAAAATGTTGGGGTGATTTATTATCAGCTTAGTTTCATTTTCCTGCCTGGCCATTTCAAGCGACAAATCGGTTGCATACACGCAATCGGCAATCTTCCTGAAAACAGGGCCTGCAACCGATCCTCCGTAATAAGCGCCTTTAGGTTCGGAAATAACAACCATGCATGAATATTTAGGTTTTTCGGCCGGGAAGTAGCCCACAAACGATGCCCTGTACCTGCGGGAAGAATACCCGTGTTCTTTATCGAATATTTTGGCTGTTCCTGTTTTACCGGCAAAAGAATATTTCGATGTTTTTAACCCACGGGCAGTCCCGTTCTCTACAACACCTTCGAGCATATCGCGCAGTTTCCTCAGGGTTTCATTCGAACAAATTGACCCTTTAAGCACTTCGGGTCTGAACGTTTTTTCATGCTTTCCGTTGTGGCTTATTGCTTCCACAAACATGGGTTTCATCATTTTCCCGTTGTTTGCCAACGCGTTGTAAAATGTCAAAATCTGAAGGGGCGACAGTTCAATTTCATACCCATGTGAAATCCATTCAAGCGAGGTTCCCCACCAGTTCTTATCGGTAGGATATTTAATATAAGGTTTTGCTTCTCCCTGGAAACCAAGATCAAGTGGGTTATTTAAACCCAGGTTGTAAATACGGTCGATAAATTCTTTTTCACGGCTACCATAACTGGATTCGATAACTTTGGCAACACCAACATTCGATGAGCGTTCAAAAATCTCTTTAACCGTGAGTTCACCATGCTCTCCATGGCCATAATCACTGTCGTATATAATCTTATCATATACTTTCCACTTTCCATCTTCAATATCGAACACATCAGAAGTATCGACAACACCTTCATCAAGGGCCACCATTAATGATACCAGTTTAAAAGTTGAACCAGGTTCGGTGCAGCCCTCGTGCCCTATTGCATAGTTATAAATTTCGTTGTAATTATCCCCTTGCCTGCCCAGGTTAGCAATCGCCCTTATTTTTCCTGTTTCAACTTCCATAAGGATTGCCGCACCATATTCAGCCTCGCTTCTTATTAACTGCTCTTTAAGAAGGTTCTCAACCACATCCTGCAGGTAGATATCGATTGTGGTAATGATATCTTTGCCATTTTCAGGTTCCACCGAAGTGATGTTGACCCAACGCCCTGAAAGGTTTTGTTGCAAGATCAATCCTTCTTCACCCCTTAAAGAGCCTTCGTACTTTCCTTCAATTCCCGAAATTCCCACGCTACCGTATGCGCCTCCGTATGCGCCTTTGTTCATAAGCCCTATCGTCCGTAAAGCAAGTTTCCCATGGGGTGTAAACCTTACGTATTCCTGCTCGGGGATAAAACCACCTGCATATTTTCCGCGCCTGAAAATCGGAAAATCTTTTATTCGCTGTAACTCGTCAAAATTTACCTTTCGTGGATGTACCAAATGATATCCCGATTTTTTCTGATAGGCAATAGTCAACTCCTTTTTAAACTGAGCTTTCGATTTGTCGGGAAAAACTTTTGTAAGTTCGGAACAAAGTGCATCAACTTCTTTTGAAAACACCTCGCGTACACCGGGCGCACCCAAGTCGAACCTTATCTGATAAAATGGGATTGAAGTTGCAAGTACCCTGCCATCGTATGAACAAATATTGCCACGGTTACCCTGAATTTTATTAGTCCTGTCTTCGAGGCTTTTAAGTTTAGCTTCCCATTTTTCACTGCCCGTAAGTTGAATTATGATAATTTTACTGACCAGCGCTGCCGAGAATAACAACAATGTAATCAGCAACAATCCATAACGGGCCAATATGATCTTACGCAAATTCATTTATTACTTACCTACTTTTAGTTTTACAGGCGGGTCATCGGGTTGCTTCAGGTTTAACCCCATTTGTTGGGCATCTTCAATAATTACAGAATACCTGCTACGATTCATAAGTTCGGCCTCAACGGTTACCGCTTCCGACCTTAGTTCCTTAACCTTATCCTGAACAATCACCATCTCCCTCAAAATTTTTTCTCCCTTAAACCGGTTCGAAATCATTAAAATCCCTATCAGGGTAAGCATTGCAACAACCGGCATCCATTTTATTACATTTTCGTTCAGCAGGACACTTCCAAGCAACACCTGCCTTACACCAACTTTTCTTTTTCTTTTATTATCGGGTTCAACCATTTTTAAATTCTTTTTGCAATTCTGAGTTTTGCACTCCTGGCACGTGGATTTTTTAAGATTTCTTCTTCCGATGGAACGATCAATTTTTTACCAACGGGAATCAAAGGCATGTTTCTGTTCCCAAAAAAATCGGTTTCGACCTCTCCTTCAAAATTGCCACGTTGCATAAAGTTCTTCACCAACCGGTCCTCAAGTGAATGGTAGCTAATAACAACCAACCTTCCCCCAACATTTAACAAATCAGCAGAATCGGCAAGAAATTCTTTTAAAGCATCAAGTTCATGGTTAACTTCAATCCTGATAGCCTGGAATACTTTTGCCAGGTATTTTGTTGCAGCTTTACGGGGGACTGCCGGAGCCAAAACATCGCATAGCCCACTTGTTGTTTGAACAGGATTTTTCAGCCTTGCTTCCACAATGAGCGAAGCTGTTTTTTTTGCATTTGACAATTCGCCATAGTCACGGAAGATCCTTATCAGGTTATTTTCATCGTATTCATTAACAACCATGGCGGCTGTGAGCTTTGCATCCTGGTTCATCCGCATGTCAAGTTCACCTTCGAATCGGAACGAGAAACCGCGTTCTGGAACATCAAAATCGTGTGACGAGACGCCAAGGTCGGCCAAAATGCCATCAACCTTTTCGAAGCCATAATACTTCACGAAGTTTTTCAAAAAACGAAAATTGTTCGGGACAAATATCAAGCGTTTGTCGCGGGGCAGGTTTTTCTGGGCATCAACATCCTGATCGAAAGCAATCAGCCAACCTTTGTTAATTGTATTGAGGATTTTTGATGAATGGCCTCCACCGCCATAAGTAGCATCAACATAAATTCCATCTGATTTCAATGCCAGGCCTTCGATAGCTTCATTTAATAAAACCGGTATGTGATATTCATCGCTCATAAAATTATTGTTAGGAACTACCACCCAGAATCTCGCCGAATAATTTGCTGTAATCTTCATCCGACATAATGGTCTTACTGAAATTATCGGCATCCCATAGTCTGATCCTGTCGCCCTGCCCGGAAAAAACAACGTCTTTTTCTATCCCAACCTTTTTATAAAAGAGATTTGGGATATTTAACCTGCCATTATCGGCCATAGTTACTTTATCGAAATTTTGATAAAACTTATCAAGCAAAAGGCTATGAGCTTTATTATTGAAATTAAGCGCCGATTTTAACTGGTTGATTCTTTGTTCCCATAAAGAGGGAGGATAGATATTTAAACATTTTTCATAGGGATCTACTTCAACAAAAACATGCTTGTCGATATCCCCGATAATATGCTTTTTATAAGCCGAGGGCATTACTACCCTACCCTTATCGTCGATGGTTGCATTGTAGTGGCTGGAAAAGTTCGTCATCTGTTCCAATAAAATTTAACCTCAAAATTATAATTTATTCCACTTTATTACAATATCATTCCACTTTATTACACCCTTTTCCGACAAAAAAACCAATAACTTTTCAACATTTTGTTTAAAACCCTCATTTAAAGTTAATTTTTTGACAAATTACCGATAGGCCATGATGAAAAAGAATCGTCAAAATATCATAAGAATTTCAAGCAATTTACATACGGATAATATCAAGTTCACAGAAACCGAATGTATGGACATAATATTCAAAAAAAAATTATTACTTTTCGCAGCTTAAACTAAATTTATGGAAGGGGAAATCCATAAGCAGGGCTTTCAACCAATCGACATTAAAAAAGTAGTTCGGGGTAAAAATCCCAGGCTGGCAAAAAGAATGCCGGGATTTGTTTACAAATGGCTTTCAAGAATTCTTCATCTTGATGAAATTAACAGTTTTATGATGGAGAACGGCCACCTGAGGGGCATTGAATTTGTTGATGCAACCATTAATTTAGTGAACATCAGCTACACAATATCAGGCGAAGAAAATATACCACTGCCCGGTAGATATATTTTTGCGATGAACCATCCTTTAGGCGGACTTGACGGTGTAATTATCCAGAAATTTATTAATGAAAAAATAGGCCCAACAATTACCATTGTTAATGATTTTTTAATGGAATTATATCCCTTAAAAGACTGGTTTCTGCCAATAAATAAAGTTGGAGGGCAAGCCCGAAGTTCAGTTCTTCAAGTTGAAGAATTGTATAAATCTGATAAAAATGTATTAATCTTTCCGGCAGGATTGTGTTCAAGGAAAGTTAAGGGTAAAATTGTTGACCTGCAATGGCATAAACATTTTATTCAGAAAGCCATAGAGTATAAAACAGACATTATTCCAATATATTTTGAAGGCCGAAACTCAAATTTCTTTTACAATCTGGCCAAACTTAGAAAATTTCTACGTATAAAATTTAATATTGAAATGATGTTTCTGGTTGATGAATTATTTAAAAACCGCAACAAAAAATTTAGCATAGTAATTGGAAAACCAATCCCTTACCAATCGTTTAACCGATCGAAAAAAGCAATTGAATGGGCGGATGAAGTGAAGAAAACCGTCTATAGTTTAAAAAATCAGGAATAATTGTTTTTCATTCATTGACCAATTTATTAACATTACATTTGCAAATAACAAGATTAAAATCATTATGAAGGAAATTGTTTCCAGACTACCTATTGATTTGATTGAGAAGGAGCTTACCAAGGAAAAATTCTTAAGGGAAACGAACAAAGGGGGCAATCAGATTTACATCACCACTGCAAATGACTCACCAAATATTATGCACGAAATTGGCAGACTACGTGAGATTACGTTCAGGCAGGCTGGCGGTGGCACAGGAAAAGAAACCGATATTGATGATTACGATACTTGCGAGGTACCTTATAAACAACTCATTGTTTGGGACCCTGATGCAAAAGAAATTTTAGGTGGCTACCGTTATATTTTATGCGACCATTTGTGCTACGACCAAAACAATGAACCCAAGCTGGCCACTGCACGTATGTTCCATTTCACTGAAAAATTCAGGAATGAATACCTGCCTTACACCATTGAACTTGGGCGCTCGTTTGTTCAACCCGACTACCAGTCGAGCAAAGCCGGTGCAAAAGCCCTTTTTGCACTCGATAACCTTTGGGACGGCCTTGGTGCACTTACCGTTGACCATCCTGAAATGAAATATTTTTTTGGAAAGGTAACCATGTATACCCACTTTAATATTATTGCCAGAAATTTCATTTTATGTTTTTTACAAAAACACTTTAGCGACCACGAAGAGTTGGTCTATCCTAAAAGTCAATACCGGTTGTCAAATAATTTTGAAGGCATAATAGAACAATTTACCAACAATGATTTTAAGGAAGACTATAAAATATTATCGAAGAACGTTAGGGAGTTTGGGGAAAATATCCCTCCGCTCATCAATGCATACATGAGCCTTTCACCATCAATGCGAACTTTTGGAACAGCTGTTAACGACCATTTTGGAAATGTTGAAGAAACAGGCATAATCGTTACCATCGACGATATTTATAAAGCCAAAAAGGACCGGCATATCGAAACTTATATTTCGACAAAAGACTCGCTGGTCGATATTCATTAATCAATTCGGGAAAAAAAAAGGGTGGCACATTGTACCACCCTTTATTTATAATTTTTCATACCATTTTAAGAAATTAGCTATAAGCCCTGCCTGTCTTTCCTTCGAAATACTGAATAAATGCAGTATTCACCACTTTGTTCCCCCCTGGCGTAGGATAATTCCCTGTAAAATACCAGTCGCCGGTATGATCCGGACAAGCTTTGTGAAGGTTTTCTACGGTTTGAAAAACAAGTTCAACTTCTGCATCACAATCATCGGGTTTCAGCATTTCACTCATTTTTGCTGATATTTCTTCGTCACTAAATGGCTTATAGATCTCAGTGACATAGTTGACAATTTCTTCCTTTGACAAGTTTCGTTGATCGTTACATTTTTTGTAAACCTCTTCAATAATATATGACTGGCTGGTATCTTTTAACAATTCAATAGCCGCGTTAAATGCAGCAAATTTACTCAGCTCGGCCATATCTATCCCATAACAATCGGGGTAACGGATTTGTGGCGCCGATGAAACAATGATGATTTTTTTGGGTTTAAGCCTGTCAAGGATTCTTATTATACTTTGCTTCAGTGTAGTTCCCCTCACAACTGAATCATCGATAATTACAAGCGTATCTTCATGGTTCTTCACAACACCGTATGTCACATCGTAAACATGGGCTACAAGGTCGTTTCTTCCCTGGTCGCCCGATATGAAAGTACGGAGTTTCACATCTTTTATGGCAATTTTTTCAACCCTTGGCTGAACCGATATTATTTTTTCTATGGCATCTTCAGTCAGATTGCCATTCAGGTTTTTAATCTGCTTTTTCTTCAGCTTCAACAAATGCTCCCTGATTCCTTCCATCATTCCATAAAATGAAGTTTCAGCTGTATTGGGGATATAAGAAAAAACAGTGTCTTTAAAATTATAATTTACTTTTCCCAGAATTGCAGGCGCTAAAAGCCGGCCAAGGTCTTTTCTTTCGTTATAGATATCCCGGTCGCTGCCTCTCGAAAAATAGATCCTTTCAAATGAACATGCACTGCGTTTGTGAGGAACCCTGACCATTTCTGTAGAAACCAGGCCATCGCGTTTTACAATTAATGCTTCACCTGGATTAACTTCTTTAACCGAAGTGTACTTCACATTCATTACCGTTTGGATTACCGGCCTTTCGGAAGCAACAACCACTATTTCGTCATCGTAGTAATAAAAAGCCGGCCTGATCCCCCATGGGTCGCGCGTAACAAATACATCGCCATGGCCAATCATCCCGGCAATGGCATATCCTCCATCCCAATCGCGGGTTGAACTTTCAAGGATTTTCTGAATATCAAGATTTTTTTCGATAGCTGTTGATATCTCTACATTCGATAAGCCTTCATTTTTGTATTTCCTAAAAAGCAGTTGGTTTTCTTCATCGAGGAAATGGCCCAGCTTTTCAAGAACGGTAACGGTATCAGTGTATGCGCTTGGATGCTGCCCGAGTTCAACCAAAAGGTCAAACAATTCATCGGTATTGGTAAGGTTAAAGTTCCCCGCCAGTACCAGGTTCCTCGACCTCCAGTTGTTTTGCCTCATCACAGGGTGAACAAACTCGATTGAATTCCGCCCAAAAGTACCATACCTCAGGTGCCCAAGATAGGCCTCACCTGAAAATGGCAGGTTCTTTTTAGCCCACATTGCATCTTCAAAAAGGACAGGTTCTTTTTTTTCAACTTTTGAATATTGCTTGTAAATGTGATCGAAAATGTCCTTTATCGGATTAAGTTTAATTGAGCGGTAACGATCGAGGTATTCCTCCCCTGGCGTGTAGTCAATTTTCATTGAAACAAGCCCCGCCCCATCCTGGCCCCTGTTGTGCTGCTTTTCCATTAACAGGTATAGCTTATCAAGACCATACATCCAGGTTCCATACTTTTGTTTATAATAATCAAGAGGCTTTAATAGCCTTATAAGGGCTATTCCACATTCATGCTTTATTAATTCACTCATTGCAATTATTATCCTGGATCATTTATACACTCTATTCACAGGGGGAATTTATCACATCATCAACAATAAAAATATGTGCATCGGGGAAATCATCTTCCAGCAGGTATTTCAATTTTATTGCTTCGCTCCTGTTGCGAAAATCGCCAATGCGCACTCTAAAATCGGGCGATTGGAAAAGCACGTAAACTTTTATATCGTCATACCTGGCAATAAACCTCGACTTCATTTGATAGGCATTGTCCTTTGTACCCTGAAAGATCTGCACCCTGTAACCATCAATCCCCCCTTTACGGATATTCTCTTCGCGATGAATTTTCAACAATGAATCGATCCGTGAATCTGAAATAATTGTTAAATGTTCGTTAACCGGTTTTTGAATAATCCTAAAAGAAGGGCTTTCGTTTGTAAGATCAGGTTGCAAAGTGCCAATATCAGAAACTTTGTGGGTACTTGTGTTCGCGGGTTGGGGCATTGCTACGCTTGCGCATAGGAAGAAAAATACAGAAAGGATAACTAATTTTCTCATTATCAACATTGAGTATTATAATCCCGTTTTAAAAACACTACACAAATATAGTTGAATTTCATAAATAAAAGCTATAAAACCGGTGTTCGCACAGGTTAGGGGGCAGCGCCTTTTTTAAAAAGAAAAGCGCCATTTCTGACGCTTCCCTTTTATATTATATTGCTTTATCCGCATTTTGAATGGCCGCAATCGGGGCAGGTTAAACAGCCTTCCTGGTAGACTACGTTTGCCGAGCCACAACTTCCACATACAGCCCCTTCGGCATGTGTCCCGTCAGGGATATACTTTTTAAGTGCCCTTGCAACACCAGCTTTCCACGTGTTGATCGACTCATCGTTAAGCACCAGGCTCGAGATGAGTTCAACTACTTTATGAATAGGCATACCATGGCGTAGCGTTCCTGAGATCAGTTTTGCATAGTTCCAGTATTCGGGATTGAATTTATACGACAGGCCTTCCATTGTGGTTTTGTAGCCACGCTTGTTTTCGTATTGAAAATCGTAACGGTTTTCTTCGCCTTCTTTTCGTTTAATGATCTTTCCTTCGTTTACGGACCTTGGAATCAGCAAGCCTTCTTCATCGTCGGCCAAACCGGTAAAAATTTCATAGGGCTTACCGTCGATCAAACCAATAAAAGCAATCCATTTGTCTTTGTTGTTCTGGAACCTGACCACATCGGCATCGAGGCATTCAGGACGTTTGGTCGGGAACGGGCTTGTTCCTTCTGATCCGTTTTGCTTTTTCTTTTTATTAGAAATAAGAACCCCCGATCGTGAACCTTCCCGGTATACCGTAACACCTTTGCAACCCGACCTCCAGGCTTCAAAATACACCTGGTTTACAAAATCTTCAGTAACGTCTTCGGGCATATTAATGGTTACGCTTATCGAATGGTCGACCCATTTTTGTATCCTTCCCTGCATACGTACTTTATTCAGCCAGTCAACATCATTGGAAGAAGACTTGAAGTAAGGCGATTTTTTTATCAGTTTGTCAATCTCATCTGAAGTATATCGTTTATCGGGATCGTACCCATTGACCAACATCCAGGTTTTAAACTTGTGATGGAAAACGATGTATTCTTCCCAGCTGTCGCCAAGTTCATCTACAAAATCGACATGAACATCCTTATCGTTTGGGTTTACTTTGCGCCTGCGCCTGTATACCGGCATAAACACTGGCTCAATTCCCGAGGTTGTCTGGGTCATCAGGCTCGTTGTCCCTGTAGGGGCAATTGTTAAAAGGGCAATATTCCTACGCCCATTGTGAACCATTTCCTCATATAATTCAGGATCGGCTTCTCTTATTCTCCCGATAAAGGGATTGTTTTTTTCCCGGCTCGAATCATAAATTTTAAATCGTCCACGTTCTTTCGCCATTTTTACCGATGACCGAAATGCCTCAAGTGTAATGGTTTTATGAACTTCCTCGGAAAAATCAATTGCAATTTCGCTACCGTACTGCAATCCAAGGGCTGCAAGCATATCACCTTCGGCTGTAATGCCAATACCGGTACGCCGGCCTTCCCTGGCCTTATTACGGATATTTCTCCACAAATTGAGTTCGATGGCTTTCAGCTCGAGGCTTTCCGGGTCGTTTTCAATTTTTTCTATTATGGCATCAATTTTTTCGAGTTCAAGGTCGATAATATCGTCCATAATTCTTTGGGCCAGTCCTACATACTTTTTAAAGATGTCGAAATTAAATTTCGCTTTCTTTGTAAAAGGATGTTCTACAAACGAATACAGGTTAATTGCCAAAAGCCGGCAGCTATCGTATGGACAAAGTGGAATTTCCCCACAAGGGTTGGTAGAAACTGTACGATAACCCAGATCGGCATAACAATCGGGGATCGATTCCCTGATTATGGTATCCCAGAAAAGTATTCCGGGTTCGGCTGACTGCCATGCATTGTGAACAATTTTATTCCAGATTTCAGGGGCATGAATTTCCTTTTCAAAAACCGGATCGGTAGAGTACGCCGGATAATTTTGGGTGTATTTTTCATTTTTTTCGACAGCCCTCATGAATTCATCGTCGATTTTTACCGAGATATTTGCTCCGGTAACTTTACCCTGTACCATTTTGGCATCGATAAACTGCTCGGCATCGGGGTGTTTAATTAACACCGAAAGCATAAGGGCGCCACGCCTGCCATCCTGGGCAACTTCACGGGTCGAATTTGAAAAACGTTCCATGAATGGCACTAATCCGGTTGATGTCAGGGCTGAGTTTTTTACCGGCGAACCCTTGGGCCTTATGTGAGAAAGGTCGTGCCCAACACCGCCTCTTCTCTTCATTAACTGCACCTGTTCCTGGTCAATTTTCATAATGCCCCCGTAAGAGTCAGAATTGCCTTCGTTCCCTATCACAAAACAGTTCGAAAGGGAAGCGATCTGAAACTCGTTGCCTATTCCGGTCATGGGCCCTCCCTGCGGAACAATATACCTGAAGCCTTTTAATGCTTCATAAATTTCATCCTCACTTAAAGGATTTGGGTAATTTTTTTCAACGCGGGCAATTTCTCCAGCCAACCTCCGGTGCATGTCATCGGGGGTTAACTCATAAATGTTTCCATGGGAATCTTTAAGCGCATACTTATTAACCCAAACACGGGCGGCCAATTCATCTCCATTAAAATATTCCAGTGAAGCATTAAACGCTTCTTCAGAGGAATAAATTTTTTTCTTTCGGGTAGTGATTACTTCAACATTTTTAAGCTCCATAATTTTACTTAAAGGGGGTTAATACTCATTAACTTTAGGTCGTTGTGATTTCTGGGTATTTTACAAATTTTCTGTTACCGAAATTAACACAGAGTTTACAAAAATGGTGAGCTTTTATAACCGAAGTTATTAATAAGTTATCAACTTTAAACCGCCACAGTACTGACTTACAATATTTTGATTATTTTAAAATTAAGAAATGTTTACCATTTTTTTAAATTTAAAAATACGGGGCTGGTTTTTCCTTAACGAAATAAATTATAAAAGTCAATATCTACAGAAAGAAAATGAGAATAAAAATTAACAAGCGGTTGTTAAAAAACACTGTCGATAATTTTTTGCGTTGCGCCAATATTATTTTTCACATATGATGACGCCTTTTGTGAAAGGGAACAAAGATATTTTTCATCATTAAGCAGGAAATTCAGGATGGTATTAAATTCTTCGATGTTTTGTACCGGGTATGCACAGTTTATTTCGACCAGATCGACCGCTTCCTTAAACCGTTGAAAATTGGGGCCAAAAATAACTGACAAACCAAAAGCAGCAGGCTCGAGCACATTATGGATGCCCACTCCAAACCCCCCGCCGATTATAGCTACTTTACCGTATTGATAAAGGGAAGTAAGCAGGCCGTAGCAATCAACAATCAGTACCTTTTTCCCTGACAATGTATTTTCTCCAGCTTCGCTATATTTTACGGCGCTAGTCCCAAATTGTTTTAAAAGCCGGTTAATATTTTCTTCAGTGACCACGTGTGGTGCTATAATAATTTTGTTATCGGGATGTTTCCGCAGAAATTGAAGCAACAATGCTTCTTCGGCTTTCCAGGTGCTTCCGGCAATGATTGCATTTTCGTTTCCAAGAAACTTTTCGACCAAATCAAGCGAGCGGGCATTTTCAAATATATGGGCAACCCTGTCGAAACGGGTATCGCCTGTTACTGAATAATGATTGACGTTGATGCTGCTGAGCAATTCGGCCGAATGTTGGTTCTGAAGAAAGAAATGGGTCACGAGGTTTAGCATCCGGCGGAAAAAGGCCCCGCGTTTTTTGAAAAAAAGTTGCTGTTCCCTGAAAATTGACGATACAAGATACACGGGTATTTCATTTTTTTTCAGTTCGGACAAAATGTTAAACCAAAATTCATATTTTATGAAAAAAGCAATTTCGGGATTTATTAAGCGAAAAAACTTTTTTGCATTGCCGATTGTATCGAGGGGGATATAAAAAACGAAATCAGCCCCTGTATAATCTTTCCGCACCTCGTAGCCAGAGGGCGAAAAAAAGGTGACAAGCAGTTTTTTCAGTGGAAATTTTCTTCTGATTTCTTCAATCAAAGGCCTGCCCTGCTCAAATTCGCCAAGCGAGGCGCAATGAAACCAAATTGTTTTTTCTTTTGGGTTCTTCTCAATTTCAATCTTTTCAAATAGCTTTTTCCTGCCGTTAATCCATAGCCTGGCTTTTTTGTTTCGAAATGCCGCAAGTTTTACTGCCGCATAAAAAAGTAGAATACCCAAATTATAAATCAACCGCATAGTCTATTGTTCAATATTGTAACCTTCATCTGTTAAAAGTCCTGGGGCTTCGGATGCCTCAACGGCCAGCCGGTCGCAACGTTCGTTCTCCGGAATGTTGGCATGGCCTTTTACCCAAACAAACCTTACCGTGTGTTTTTTGCTTACATCGAGGTACCTGATCCAAAGGTC
>JAFGEV010000222.1 GCA_016931385.1 Prolixibacteraceae bacterium | reverse complement strand
TAATTTGTTTGTTTCATTTTAATTGTCAATGGTCATTAGTCACTAGTCATTTGTGTTTCGCAACTATTTGTATTGATGCACTTTCAAGACCTTCTGAGCTTGCTTTCAGTTTAATAATGCCTTCTTTACCCATGTTTTGAATTATGGCCAGGCACATTCCGTTATATGCTTTCCTATGGTAGGCTTTAAACGATTCATGGCTTGCCTGGTAACCGTTATCGACCCCTGCAATAAAGCCTTCACCTTCAATATCAAATTGAATTAAATTATCGGCATAAGGAACAAGGTTCCCTTCTATGTCAAATACTTTCACTGTTACAAAAGAAAGGTCGTATCCATCAGCTGAAATTTCGTTCCGGTCGGCAGTAAGTTCAATTTTGGAAGGTTCTCCAGCTGTATTGATAGATTTTCTCATTACTTCAATGCCATTTTTCCGGGTTACAGCCATAATTGTTCCAGGCTGGTAGCTTACACGCCACATGGCATGCAACTTTTCATCCGTTTTAAACTGAATACCTTTTGACTCACCGTTAATAAACAATTCCACTTCATTGGCATTGTTGTAATATGCGCATAAATCAATGGTTTCACCTTCATTCCAGTTCCAATGTGGAAAGAGATGCAACATGGTTTTGTCGGACCATTCACTTTGATAGAAATAATATGCATCCTTCGGAAAACCGCATAAATCAATAACGCCATAATAAGAGCTTTTTGCAGGCCAGCCGTAGGGTTCGGGTTCGCCAATAAAATCGAATCCCGACCAGATGAACATCCCGGAAATGAAGTCGAGTTTTTTTACCATTTTCCAGGTATCCTCATGGGTTGCACCCCAGTATGCATGTACGTTATCGTAAGCCGAGCAGGTAAAATCGGGGTTCGGATTTTTTATTGGCACATTGTAAGCTTCGGGCCAGATGCGTATACTGTCCGATGGCTGGTTGTACACCCCCCGCGTAGCAAAAGCCGACATATTTTCGCTGGCAATAAAAGCTTCACCAGGGAAACGGTTTGGCAAATCGGGATAATCGTTATGCTTGTAGTTGAAGCTTAACACATCGAGTGCCTTGCTTTGCCAGATGAAGTTCTTGTCAGGATTGTTTTCGGTAAGGGCACAGGTTACAGGACGGGTATCATCGATATATTTTACAGCCTTAACCAATTCGTCAGCTATTGTTAAACCCGTACTGTCGAATTGCTCCCTTATTTCATTTCCAATGCTCCAGACCATTACAGAAGGATGGTTGCGGTCGCGCAACACCATGTCCTGCAAATCGCGGATATGCCATTCATCCCAGTCTTCGTGATAATCGTGCTTCATTTTTTTCTTTGCCCAGCAATCGAATGCTTCATCCATCACGAAAAAGCCCATTTCATCGCATAAATCAAGCAATTCAGGAGCTGGAGGATTATGGGCAGTCCGGATTGCATTGCACCCCATTTCTTTCAGGATTTCCAACTGGCGTTGGGCTGCACGTCTGTTAAAGGCAGCTCCCAGCGCGCCTAGATCGTGATGGTTGTTAACGCCTTTAAGTTTAATATTCTCCCCATTCAAAAAGAATCCCTTCTGTGCATCGAAATGAAATTCTCTAATGCCGAAGGAGGTATTTTGCTCATCTGTCAATTTCCCCTTTTCAAATATCTCAATCCTGGCATGATATAAATTTGGTGTATTAAACGACCATAGCTGAGGGAAAGGAATGGTAAAATGGAACTGACCAGTATATTTTCTATCAATCACAACTTTCTTTTCAGACTTTTCTTCGATACGCCCCTGAGGATTGATGATGGTTACTTTCAGTTTTACATTCTTTGAAGAAAGAGCGTTGTTTTCAACTTTCATACCCACACTAACAGTTGCTTCGTGATGCCTGATATTACTGGTAGTTATAGTTGTGCCCCAATGGGCTAAATGCACTTCTTCTGTCGAAACCAGCCATACATTCCGGTATATGCCCGATCCGGTATACCATCTTGAATTTGGTTGCAAACTGTTGTCAACTCTTACTGCGATAACATTCATGCTGTCGCCAAAATGCAAAAAAGGTGTAAGTTCGTATCTGAAACCCATGTACCCAAACGGACGTTTCCCCAGATAAAACCCGTTTATCCATACTTCGCTATTTCGGTAGACCCCGTCAAAATCGATAAAAAAAAGTTTATCATTTTCAGATTCATCTATAGTGAAATGTTTCCTGTACCAGCCTATTCCTGCAGGAAGCGCTCCTCCGGCAGCCTTCGTGCCGTTATTTTCATCAAATTCACCTTCAATACTCCAATCGTGAGGAAGATTGATATTTCGCCACTTCTGATCGTCAAAATCAAATTGAAAAGACAAAGAATCATCAGCCAGCTGAAATTTCCATCCGGAATTGAAATCAATTCTTGTCCTTACAGCTTTATCTTCACAACCTTCTAAAAGAAAAGATAAACAACAAGCAATAATCAATATGATATGTTTCATAAACATTAAAAAATTGAGATAAAAAGCCTCATGAATTTTTATGAAAACGTTCTCAAAAATAATATTTTTTCATAATTAACCTATATTTAAATTCGCTAGTATATTTGATTTTACAAATGTTTTTTGTGATAAACAACAATGTAAACCTTTACATGAAAAACCTGTTTTTACCAAATTTAATTTTAAATCATTCAATCATAATCATTACTTTTGTTTCCAATATAAAAGTCATAAACAAAATTGATTTATCAAACCGGCAAAAATATGACAGATCGTTTTACGCGTTTAACTACAATGACCTCTCAGTTACGTCGCGATGTTGTAAACAGTATATATTATGCAGGGGACGGCCATCCGGGGCCTTGCATGTCAATTGCCGACATCATTGCAGTTCTCTATTTTGATATTTTGCGAATAGAGCCGGATGTTCCATTATGGGATAAACGTGACCGTTTTATTTTGTCGAAAGGGCACGCTTGTCCGGTTCTTTATGCAGCGCTGGCAAGAAAAGGTTACTTCCCCCCTTCTGAATTGAAAACATTGCGCATGTTAGGTTCCCGTTTGCAGGGGCATCCTGTCCAAAAAGCAACTCCGGGGATCGATGCCACATCAGGTTCACTTGGTCACGGATTGCCACAGGGATGCGGTATGGCGCTTGCAGCCCGACGGCGGGGAGATGACAGCCTTACATTTGTATTAACCGGCGATGGCGAACTGAACGAAGGCATCGTATGGGAAGCAGCCATGACAATAGCCAAATACAAGCTTCACAACCTTATTGCAATTGTTGATAACAATGGCATTCAAAGCGGTGGAAAAGTAGATCAAATAAGTGGGCTTGTGCAACTTCCGGAGAAATGGAGGGCTTTTGGCTGGTATGTGGTCGAAATTGACGGACACAACATTGAACAGTTAACCATGGCCTTTGAGAATGTAGCCAAACGGGGACGAGCCACAAGGGAGGAACGCGAAGGAATGTTTATCGTTCCCGGTCTGGAGCCACCCGATCCAGACCAGCCTGTTGTGTTTATTGCACATACAATTAAAGGGAAAGGCATTCCGTATATGGAAGGTAACAACGCTTGGCATAAAAGGGTGCCCACCGATGAAGAACAAAAGTTAGCCATGTCAATATTAGGAGGACTCGACCTTGAATAAAACAGAAAGTACCCGTATTGGATTCATGCAGGGACTGGATGCTCTTGCAGAAAAGGATGAAAGGATTATGCTGGTTTGCGCCGACAGCCTTTTGGCCATGCGTGCCACCGACTTTGTAGCAAAACACCCCGACAGGTATATTGAAGTGGGAATTGCAGAACAGAATGCAGCAGCAACAGCGGCCGGGCTGGCAATCGAAGGGCTAATCCCATATTTTGCCACTTATGCCGGATTTATTACTATGCGCGCCTGTGAACAAGTCCGTACGTTTATTGCCTATCCAAATCTCAATGTGAAACTGGTTGGCGTAAACGGTGGCATTGCAGCCGGTGAGCGTGAAGGCGTGACCCACCAGTTTTTCGAAGATATCGGTATTTTGCGCACCATTGCCAATGTGACGATATTGGTACCTGCCGATGCCGACCAGGCTCGACAGGCAGCCATTGCAGCAGCATCAATCCCCGGGCCGGTTTACATAAGGCTTGGAAGCGGCCGTGACCCGGTTGTATTTGAAAAAGAAACTCCCTTTATACCTGGAAAAATCAATATCCTTTCTGAAAAGGGAAACGATATCGCATTGTTTGGAAACGGCGTTTTACTGCTCCGCATTTTTGAAGCCGCAAAACTATTGGAACAAAAAGGCATTGGCGTTACTGTTGTTGAAGTGCATACGGTTAAGCCGATTGATATTGAAGGTGTAACTAATGTCTTAAAAAAATGTGGCGCTGCCGTAACTGCCGAGGATCACAATATAATTGGCGGACTGGGAAGCGCCATTATGGAAGTTGCAGCTGAGAATTGTCCAGTGCCTATTGCACGAATTGGTTTACGCGACAAATTCCCCGGATCAGGCAAACCCGATGAACTGCTCGATTATTATGAAATGAGAGTCAGTGATATAGTAAAAGCCGCTGAAACGACGATTAAACGAAAAATACAAAAAGTCATTAGACATTAGTCATTAGATTGACATGTGACAAGAGACAAGTGACAAGAGACAAGTGACAAGTGACAAGTGACAAGTGACAAATGACTAGCGACAAATGACCATAAACAATCAACTATGAAACCAACCATTTCGAAGAAAGTAAGCTCATTTAAGAATAAAAAGTCCCCAATCCGTGAAATCATGGATCTGGCCAATCCCGAATTCTTTAAAAAAGCCGGGCTTAATCCTGCTGATGTCATTTCCTTTTCGGGAGGCTGGGTAAACCACGAAGCCCCTGATGATTTGAGGAACGCTTATGCGCAAATTATTCACGATACAAAAAGGTTTCATGCAAGTGGCGCATATCCCCCTACCATTGGAATGCCTGAGTGCCGTAAAGCGATTGTTGATTTCGAGAAGTACCTGTACGGGGAAGAAATAGATTTAGCCCCTGAAAACATTGCCATTGGCTGCAACTCGTCGCAAATGACGGCAAATTTGATGAACATCATTCTGGACGCAGGCGACAAGTTAATGCTTTTGGATCCCGCGTACCCCAATTATCCTGCACAGGTACTGGCAATCGATAACATTGAAATCGTCCGTTTTCCGGTTCTTGATACAACCGAATGGAAATTCGTGGCCGATGAACAAAAGGATGAATTCGCCACGTTCATCAGGAAGGAAAAACCCAAGATGATCCTGCTTTGTGCGCCCGATAACCCAACGTCGCAAATTCCTTCAACAGCATTTATCAAGGCAGCTCTTGATGCTGCTACTGAAACCGGCAGTTTTCTTGTAATTGATTTTGCCTATAAAGAGTTGGTCTGGCAGGATGAACTTCCCGAATACTTTTCATGGGGGGCTAATGATAATTTTATATCGATCCGTTCAAATTCGAAATGGTGCCGTGGATTGGGCCGCCGTTTGGGCTGGATCGAAGCGCCTGCTGAAATTGTAGCCGCTTTTGAAGCTGTACAGGGGTCGACCATTCTTTGCCCTGATACCCTCCACCAAATGGCATTGGTTGATTATATCAATGCTGGAATAGCTGCCAACAGCATAAAACCTTATATCAAAGAAATATCTTTACTATACCAGAAAGCTGCAGAGCAAACAGTTGCTTCCATTGAAAAACACCTTGGGATGCCTTGTTTGGTTCCGCAGGGAGGGCTTTACACTGTGATGAATGTAAATATGGACGGAACAGAATTTACCCGCAAAGTGCTTGAAAACACAGGTGTGATTGTTGTGCCTGGCTGGGGCTTTGGCGATACGATGAAAAATGCCGTACGCTTATCTTACGGGCCTTTGGTACATGATCTGGTTAAGATTGATGAGGCTATGCAGAGGATAAGTAAGTATCTGAGGAAATAATAGTAATGTAGAGATAGAGATAGAGATAGAGATAGAGATAGAGATAGAGATAGAGATAGAGAT
>JAFGEV010000221.1 GCA_016931385.1 Prolixibacteraceae bacterium | reverse complement strand
TCAAGCATTGCTTCTTTTCCTGATTTTGAGGCAATGTTCCTGTAGAAATCGTTTATTAAACTGAATAACTTCTTATGCTGTGTGTCGATCATTTCATTTTCAACACTCAGTTCTTCCTTCCATCGAATATACTCCATAATTGCATGTGACTATTATAGAATTTCAACAAAAAAATAAAAGAAATGTTTATTCTTCTTCCCAATCGTTATTTTCCCTGATGATTGTTTCGAGCTCGTGAACGGCTTCTTCGTATGGGATATGCTTTTTAACCACTTTTTGCCCTTTGTAAAGATTGACTTTGCCGTTGCCTGCACCAACAAATCCATAATCGGCATCGCCCATTTCGCCCGGGCCGTTAACCACGCAGCCCATAATCCCGATTTTCAGGTGTTTCAGGTGCGAAAAATGGTTTTTTATATCGAGGGTAGTTTTATGCAGGTCGAACTGTGTGCGTCCACAACCAGGGCATGAAATAAATTCCGATTTGGTTATCCGCATCCGTGTGGCCTGCAATATTGAGAAACTTGTATTTTTCAGGTCGGAATAGAAAATATCGCGTCCTTCGTAATCGAGCAATATCCCGTCGCCATAACCATCGATGAATAAACCGCCAAAATCGAGCGAGGCTTTAACCTGCAGATCGGCAAGCGACTTTTCCCGGTACATTCCGCAAAGCACAACCGATAAACGGCAAACAATCGATTCCATGATCATAAAGAAAGCCCTCATATCGGCATAGCGGTTTTTATTATCTGAACCTAAAAGGATCACGGCCTTTCGTTCGACTTTAAGTTTCTGTATAATCTCAGGATTTTCTTTTCTGAAATCGACAAATTCCTTTCGTGTCATTCTGATAAAACGGTGTGTACTTTGGTAGATGTCGTTATACAGGTAATCTTCGAGCGAGAGTATGGGGAAACGCTTATTCTGACGGTTAATAATATAACGTCCGTTGTAATAATAATCGGGTTCAAGCTTTCCGTTGAGGTTTGAGATTTCGAGTATTTCGTTTCCCATTAAGGAAGCAATGACAACAGGTTGGCGGCGATTGCCGATTTTTCGCACAGGCCTCCCATACCGCCTTTCATATTCAAACGGGTTGGTTTGTGCAAAAACTGGCGCTGTTATAGAATCGTGCCCTTTCAGCCCGTTAACCACCTCTATCAGTTTTCTGGCAAAAGGAATTTCATTTTCAGGCTTTTCAGTTAACGAAACTCTTATGGTATCACCAATGCCGTCGATAAGCAGCGCCCCGATGCCAACAGCCGAACGAATGCGGCCGTCTTCACCTTCACCGGCCTCGGTAACCCCAACATGGAACGGGTAATTCATATCTTCGAGCCGCATTTTGAAATTCATAAGCCTCACAGTGTACACCAGCATACGGGTATTCCACGATTTGATTGAAATGACAATCTTATGAAAATCGTGTTTGTGGCAAATGCGCAGAAATTCCATAACCGATTCAACAATTCCCGCGGGAGTATCGCCATAACGGCTCATAATCCGGTCGGAAAGCGAGCCCTGGTTCGCCCCTATCCTAAGGGCAGTACCGTATTCTTTGCATATATTTATTAATGGTACAAGGGTTTCCTCGAGTTTCTCAAGTTCTTTCCGGTAGTCTTCGTCGGTATAAACAAGTTTTTGAAAGGTTGCCCTGCGGTCGTAAAAGTTTCCGGGATTGATTCTGACTTTTGAAACAATTTTCGCAGTCATTTCAGCTACTTTAGGGGTAAAATGTACATCGGCAATAATTGGTGTATTTATCCCCATTGCCCTGATGCGTGCTTTTATTTCCCTTAGGTTTTCAGCATCTTTGGCGTTTTTTACTGCGATACGTACATAATCGGCCCCTGCTTTGACAATCCTTAAAAACTGATCAACAGTTGCGTCGGTATCGAGGGTATCGGTATCGGTCATCGATTGTAACCTGATAGGATTTTGCCCCCCAAGCGGCACACCGCCAATAATTACTTCCCTTGTTCTTTCCCTGCGGTATTCGGTAAGGGTTTTGCAGTAATTAAAATGACGGTCTTTCATGAATAATCTCCTTTCTTTTGTGCCGCAAATTTAAGACTTTACGCCCAATTTGAAAATTATGTCGATAGATTTCCTTAAGGCACTTTCAAGTTTTTTACTTTCAAATTGAATAATCAAGCAATTCCCAAAAGATTAAATAAAACATCTGCTTTTAATCGCTTTAAAAAATTAAGATAATGAAACAGGAACCAACATGCAGTTTAAACCTGATATTTTGATACCTACTTATAATCGCG
Organism: Prolixibacteraceae bacterium; assembly: GCA_016931385.1. Classification (GTDB taxonomy): domain Bacteria; phylum Bacteroidota; class Bacteroidia; order Bacteroidales; family Prolixibacteraceae; genus DAIMEA01. The sequence continues at coordinate 25,552 of JAFGEV010000221.1, read as the reverse complement.
TAAGGTAATTTTAAAAGATGATCCGCTCCCTTTTGCTGAAGATACTGAAATTTCGCCATCAAGGACTTTTACTATTCCATAACAAAGCGACAGATCAATGCCACTTCCTCCAAGGTTCCTCGACTGTGAAACCATTTGAGAAGTAAAGCGTGTAAAAAGGATTTCCTGTATTTCGACGGGTATTCCAAGCCCTGTGTCTTCAACATAAATATTCAGGGTGTTGTTTTCATCCTCGGAATAATAAATTTTGATCCATCCTTCTTTTGTAAACTTGATGGCATTGTCAATCAATTTTCGGAGCACACGTTCCAGCGCTTCTCTGTCGGACCAAACTGCCAGGGATTTCCCCATAACATTTTCAAGGAACAGTTGAAGTTTTTTCTTCTCGGCCAGAGGTTTATAATGATTATACAAAACCGCCATCAATTCGTTGAAATCGAAATACCCGCGGTAAGTACGATATTTTCCGGCCTGAAGTTTTGTAATGTCAATAACATCGTTAATAATATTGAGCAAAGCATAACTGCTTTCGATAATCAGATCGGAATATTGTTTCCTCTCATCATTCGATAAACCAGGATCATCAATAACTTCGGAAAAACCAACGACACCATTTAAGGGCGTACGGATTTCATGCATCAGGTTGGTAATTATGGTATTGTGTGCATTGTTGCACTTCCTTATTTCTTCCTGCAGAAGTTCGATCTTTTCCTGTAACTTTTTGATTGTTATATTGGCCTGACTTTCCATGGTTGTTATTCAGCAATTTGATTAGGAATTGTGAAGATAATTACTATTGCTGTTATTATCAAAGAAAATTGTTTCCATTTATAATTGCAGGTGAAGTTCTTCGCTTTTTGAATCGTTAGTATCCATTTTATTTATGGTAGCAGCACAAAAAAAGGGACTGCCCTTTGACAGCCCCTTCGTGGTAAAAATCAGTAATGAATTTATACTTTAAGTAATTTCATGTGCCGGTTGAAAATGTTTTCGAATACCTGCTTTTCGATATTCGGTTCAAACTTTTCAAGGGCTTTGTAAAACACATCTCCTTTTTGGGCTGCAACTTTGTACCCAACGTGGATAAGCTGCCTCAACGAAGGGTTAAACGCTGGATTGCCCTGATCGTGGATCAATGCATCGGCAAGCTGGCGGCCCGACCATTTTGCTACTTCCTCAGGAGCGGGCAATTTATCCTTTTGAATATCGATTACCGAGGCATAAGGTGCTGTAAGTTCGTCCATCTTTTCATAGGCCTTTGAATACACCTCTTTGGCAAGCGCAAGTCCATCGCCATCGGAAAGTGCCAAACCGGCAATTTCTTCAAGCCAGGTAGTACCGGCTGTTTTAATATGGATGCCCTTATCGTGCTTATTAATAAGCTTTGCAATAATCGGGTAAATCGAGAATTTATCGCTACCCGAATGAACACTCAATTTAAGGTTATCGGGTAAACCAAATTGTTTCACGGCATAGTCGATCACCAGCAAATCCTGTTCGAACTCTTTTTCGAAAAGGGCAATATCGCCAACATAATCAACTCCTTTATTGAAGCGGCCCGAAAAGCGCGGGGCAATTGTCTGTGCCTGCACTTTGTGATCGGCTAAAAGCTTCAGGATAAAAAACATGTCGAGGGGTGTCTGAGGTGTATCTGTCTCATCGCACGAAACTTCAGGAACAAAGTTGCCTTCGCCCTTTTTTTCGGTCAGGAAACGGTATACCTTCGAAGCCTCAATCATAGCGGTAAGGTAATTATTAGCAAAACTTTTCAGCCAGTCCTCGGTAACCTGCAATGGCTCATCAATGCCTGGAACTGTTAACAGCCCGACATACGATTTGTGTGCTTCGACAAAAGCTGAAACTTTTTCTTCAGGCACAGCCTCTCCAATAAAATCGGCCACATCGATGGTGAAAAAGTCGCTGGGTTCAACAAAAGAATCTACATTCTTAAAATTTATATGGTCAGCATCGACGAAGTAATCACCCTGCCAGTTCAAAGCCTTTACAGCAGCATCGGCTTCTTTTCTAACTTCGGAAGGAACCGTACCGATTATGGAATGCTCGCGGAACGATTTGTTCCAAACAGGTGTAATATCCATCCCCAGTTCTTCTTTGGCGGCAATAAATGCCTTAAGCTGGGCTTTCCCCTGGTGGCCGAACCTGTCGCCCACTCCAAAGGAATATTTACTTATTTTTTTCATCTGATAATATTTAAATTTTTCAAAAACAGATAGAATCCGAATGGTAAATTAATCCACCCCGGGTTCAATCATTTAAAATAATTAGTCGATATAAACAGGATCCATTTTAGGCATTAATAAATGTACAATGCCTAAAATTACCAGGTAGAGGGAGCCGGCCACTAAGAATGCCCAGAAATAGCCAATGTTACCTGATGCATCGAGAACATTTCCCAACAACCTGTCGCTGACAATACCTGCCACAGCACCAACCATACCGCCTATGCCTGTTACCGAAGCAACAGCCTTTTTAGGAAATACATCGGAAACCAGGGTGAAAATATTGGCCGACCATGCCTGATGCCCGGCAGCTGCAATACCAATCAGGACAACGGCTAGCCATTTGCTTTCAGTTATAGCCACATAACTTACAGGCAGAATAATAATTGCACAAATCAACAATGTAAGCTTACGGGCTTTGTTAATTGACCAACCCTTGTTCATAAATGCCCCCGATAACCAGCCACCAAGTATACTGCCACCATCGGCCAGAAGGTACATAATCAGGAACGGTACACCTATGTTTTTGATATCGACGCCAAAAGCTGCCGCGAGGAATTTTGCTCCCCAGAAAAGGTAAAACCACCATACGGCATCGGTGATTTTTGCTGCTGCAAAAGCCCAGGTCTGACGCAATGGCAACACCTTTCCCCAGGAAATTTTCTCTTTTGATGACATGGAGTTTTCCTCTTTTGAATCGTGTTCGATATAATCAAACTCCTCTTTTGAAAGTTTTGGGTGACCTTCGGGCTTATGATAGGTACGAAGCCAAATAATAACCCAAATCGAACTCAATGCACCGGTAATTAAAAATGGTATTTGCCAGTTATGGCCGGTTTCGCTAACGATCCAGCCAATAACAAATGGCGCAGCGATAGCCCCCAGACTGGTTGCAGCGTTATAAATACCTGTAGCAAAAGCCCTTTCTTTCTTCGGAAACCATTCGGCAACGGTTTTTTGGGCTGCCGGAAAATGTCCCGATTCGCCAAAACCGAGTCCAAAACGTGCAATTGAAAACCCGATTACACTGAAGGCAGGTCGAACAGCGGCATGCAACATTCCAAAAATACTCCATATTCCAATTGCAAGGGTATATCCCTTTTTTGTTCCAAGGCGGTCGATAATACCACCCATGGTTAACATACCAATAGCGTAGGCCACTTTAAAAGCTATCATTATGTTGGCATAATCGGTATTGGTCCAGTCGAATAATTTTTCAAGTGTCGGGGCCATTACACCAATTATGCTCCGGTCGAAATAGTTTATCGTGGTGGCATAAATTAACATGGCCAGAATCCTGAACCTGTAACTGCCAACGTTGTTTGTTTTAGTCATTTTATTTTATTTGGTCAAAGTTTAATTGTTATACTACATAAGTTGACGAAGCGGTTTCTCCACCACGTCCGGTCCAGTTTGTATGGAAGAATTCGCCTCTTGGTTTGTCAATTCTTTCGTAGGTATGCGCCCCGAAATAGTCTCGTTGGGCCTGTAAAAGGTTTGCTGGCAGACGTTCGCTGCGGAATCCGTCGAAATAGCAAAGCGCCGAGGTTAAGGCAGGAACAGGAACTCCGTTGCTCAAAGCTGTAGCGCATACCCTACGCCAACCGGCCTGTGCCTTTTCCACTTTTTCTTTGAAGAACGGGTCGAGCAACAGGTTTTCGAGGCCCGGGTTTTTATCGAAGGCTTTCTTAATATCACCAAGGAATACCGAACGTATAATACAACCACCTCGCCACATCAAAGCTATGCCACCGTAATTTAGGTTCCAGCCGTATTCTTTTGCTGCTTCCATCATCAGGTTATACCCTTGGGCATATGAAATGATTTTTGCACCAAAAAGTGCATCTTTCAGGTCGGAAATCATTTGAGCCTTATCACCTGTAAAGCTTGCCTGGGGACCATCAAGTACTTTTGAAGCTTTCACGCGCAGGTCCTTTTGAGCCGAAAGGCAGCGTGCAAACACCGATTCACCGATCAATGTAAGCGGAATGCCCAGATCGAGTGCAGCCACACCAGTCCATTTGCCGGTGCCTTTTTGCCCAGCAGTGTCGAGTATTTTCTCAACAATGGGTGAACCGTCTTCATCTTTAAAGCCTAAAATATCGCGTGTGATTTCGATCAGGTAAGAGTCGAGGTCACCCTGGTTCCATTCTTTGAATACTTCATGCATTTCATCGGCAGTCATACCCAGCAATTCTTTCATCATCTGGTATGCTTCGCAAATGATCTGCATATCGCCATATTCAATACCATTATGAACCATTTTCACAAAATGTCCGGCGCCGCCTTCGCCAACCCAGTCGCAACAAGGCGAACCGTCTTCAACTTTGGCAGCAACGGCCTGGAAGATTTCTTTTACATGTGGCCATGCTTCCGGAGAACCACCCGGCATCATCGATGGGCCGAGCAAAGCGCCTTCCTCACCACCTGAAACACCAGTGCCAATATACAGCAATCCCTTGCTTTCAACATATTTTGCACGACGGATTGTATCAGGAAAATGAGAGTTTCCACCATCAATAATAATGTCGCCCGGTTCAAGGTGAGGAATGATCAGGTCGATAAAATCATCAACTGCTTTCCCGGCCTTAACCAACATCATTACTTTGCGTGGCCTTTCGAGCGATGCGCACAGTTCCTCGATTGAATGCGCACCAATGAAATTCTTTCCGGCCCCGCGCCCGTTAATAAATTTGTCGACTTTTTCCACAGTACGGTTAAATACACCCACCGTGAAGCCCTTGCTCTCCATATTCAAAACCAGGTTTTCGCCCATCACGGCCAACCCGATCAATCCAATATCTGCTTTTTTTGTCATGGTAATGTTATTTTTGATTAATATTATTCTTTAATGTTTATCCAAATTAGTCATTAAACCGGTCTTTATGTGCCCAGAGGCCTAAGGCCGGGTTCGAGATATAAAATATCTTTTCTCCATCGGGCATTGTGTTAAAACCGTTTTTCAGCTTTTGGGGATTGTATTTTCCGGTCATCTCATCATAATCGGCATATATGAAGCCCACAGCTTCAATTTCTTTCTGCGTAAGGTTTCCGGGGTGTTTGCCCGGGCAATAGGTAACACTGAAACGGCCTTCGGATGAGCCATGAATCAGGTGTGCAGCAGCACCGAGGTTTTCCTGTAAATCGGTATTTTCTTCAACCATTTTCAGGGTATAGGGTGTTCCCTTGTACCCGTATTTTCTGATCAGTTTATCAATCTGTGCATCTTCACCAAATTCTTTCAATGCCGGGGCTAAAACAATCAACTCACCTGCATCGGCCATGGCCATGCGGGTGCGGTATATGCTTTTGTTTCCAAGCCAGGTACTTTTAAACTCGGTTGGATCGAGCCATACAACAACTTTTTTCAAAGGCTCTTCAACCATATCGAAATTGACTTTAAGCGAGAGTTCGGAAGCTTTGGCAAATACCTCAAAATCGTCACCAATATACAGACCACGGGTTACCAGTTTACCATTATCATCCACCCCTACAACTGTTTGAACATAAATAATAGGCAGGTTTTTGGCAAAATGATCAGTTGCATAATTAAATACTTTTCTAACAGGAGTTTCTGCCCGTCCCATCATACGCTCCATACCATAGGCCGCACCAATAAAGTGGCTTTTATTAATGCCTTCGGCACCACCTGTTCCGACAAATATATTTTTATTATAGTTGGCCATTCCCACAACTTCGTGCGGCACAACCTGTCCAAGAGAGAGGATAAGGTCGTAGTTGCCTTCAATCAGTAGTTTGTTAACCTGAGCCGGCCAGTTAAAATTGACTTTTCCTTCGGAAACCTCGTTAACAAATGAACCTGGCACTTCACCCAGGGTAATTACATCGTTTCTCCAGTCGTGATCACGAAACAGATTACGCGGAACTCCGGGGAACATGTGTTCGATTTGAGCACCGGTCATTGGCGTATGTGTTCCAAGTGCAGGCAATATGTCGGTTAACTTTTCCCCGAAATACCTGAAAGCATACGAGGTAATAATCCCTGCCTGTGAAGGCAATCGTGTATAATCGGGGGGTAACGCCAGTACTTTGTTTCTCCTGCCAATTTTATCAAGGGCTTCGAACAAACCTTGTCCTAACTGTTCGTTGCTGATATTTAGTTCAGGGGAACCTGATTCATAAAAAATCATACGCAGTGTATTTTAATTGTTTATTTCTTCATTTTGATAAACTTCTTCCCTGGAATAAAACCCTTTTTCGAAAACTTCATTTTCCATGTTCGATTTATCAATTAAAATTGGGGGAAACAATATGGCAGGAACTTCTATCCTTCCATTGTAAACTGTTTTTTCAAAGCTTTCAATTTTTTTATTTTTCGCGATGGCCACAGCCAGTTCCATTGTGCCATAGGCCAAATCCTTAATTGGTTTATTCACGGTCATGGTCGCTTCACCGTTAAGCATGGAACGTACATATTCAACTGACAAATCCATGGCAGTAATCATTACCTCACCCGGTTTATAACCATGATTTAAAATTGCCCGGTAAGCACCATAGGCTAAAGGGATATTGCTCGCGATAACGGCATCGAGCCTTTGGTCGGAAAAATCCAAAACTTCATTTACAATTATTTCGGCAGTCTGTCCGCTCCATTCTTCCACATATGTTTTATACAAAACATTAAGCTCACTTTCACCTTTCAGTGAGTTCAGTATCCGTTCCTGTCCGTTTTTAATGAATACTGCATTTGCATCGTAGGGCTCGCCCCACAAAATGATGCAATTTCCTCCAGGTACTTTTTCGCTAATGTATTCAACCATTATCTCGCCAACCCTCTCGTATTCAAATGATATCAGGTAATCAATTTCAGCATTTTTAATCATTCTGTCATAACTTATTACCTTCACTCCATATTCATGGGCTTCCCTGACAATACCCCCGGCGGTATTTGTGTTTGCAGGAACAACAATCAGGACATCAATCCCTTCCTGAAGAATTTCGTGAGCCTGCTTAAGCTGGACATTTTCATCATTGCCAGCATCGCGCATTACGAAAGTAACGCCCATATCATCAGCTTTATCTTTTAAATACTTCAGATCAGTCTGCCAGCGAATATTATCTGAAGAATGGATTAAAAAACCCACTTTAACATCTTTGCTGTTGAAGCTATTGCATGACAATAGGCCAACAGCAAGAATGAGAGAAACAAAAACACCCTTCATTGTTATAAATATTAATTACTACCAAAAATTTCCTCCCGTTTTAAAACCCCGGTTGCAATAACAGTTTCTTCAATGTTATCCAAATCGACAATTGAAGGTTTCAGCAACTTTGCCGGAACTTCTTTTCTGCCATTATTCACAGTAGTTTCAAATTCGATTTTATTATTTTTCACTACATCCACAGCAAGGTCAACAGCAGAATAGGCCAGTTCTTTAATGTCCTTAAAGACCGACATGGTCATTCCGCCCTCAACCATCGAAACACAGGCCTCGAGCGTAGCATCCTGCCCGGTAATTTCAACTTCAAAAGGCTTATAGCCGTGTTCAACAAGTGCGGTGTAAGCTCCTAAAGCCATTGGGTCGTTACTTGCAATAACAACATCGATTTTACCTGGATAAAAGTCGAGAATTTCCGACACAAGATTTTCGGCATTTTCCCTTCTCCATCCCTCAATAAACGACTTATAAACAATATTTACATTTCCGTTCTTCAACAAAGGTTCCAATGCCCTCTCCTGACCTGTTTTAACAAACCTCGCGTTGGCATCGGAAGGGTCGCCCCACAACAAAATGTAATTACCCACGGGCCTTTTACTATATGCATATTCAACCATTAATTCACCAACCTTTTCGTATTCAAACGAAATAAGGTAATCGAGGTCGGAGTTTTTAATAATCCTGTCGTAACTGATAACCGGAACCTTATAATCGTGTGCATCGCGAACAATGGCAGCAGCAGTATTTTGATTTGCCGCAACAACAATTAGAACGTCAACCCCCATTTCCAGTAACTCATGGGCTTGTTTCAACTGCATGTTTTCATCCCCTTCGGCATTGCGAAGAATTACCGTTGCCCCAATTTCTTCAGCTCGTTCGTTTATGTACGATATGTCCATTTGCCAACGCGAGCTGGTTAATGAATGAATCAAAAAACCAATTTCAACATCAGTAACTTTTTCGCAGGAATTTAACCCAAAAACGAGAAAAAGTCCCAGTATAAAAAACTTCCATTTCATTTGTCCTAATTTTAAATTACACTATTCAGCTTTAACTTACTGATGCAATTTAAACCATATTCGTTTGAAAGTAATGATTATTTATCATGAATCGATGGAATAATCAATATTTACACAAACGAATAAACTATAACTGGTTTTTTGGTAAATAACAATTTTGTTTTTGAACAAATTAAAGGCGATGGCAAAAACATCAATTTAAAAATTACCTAACGCTTAACCCTGGCATTTCCCTGCCACACGCTCCAAACCATTTCTTCATCGGCCGGTTGGGCATAATCGGTAAGGAAAGTTGTTGCCAAAGCCCCTGTTGCCCATCCAAACTGAATCCATTTTTCAGGTTCCCATTCCTTAAGAATACCATAGAGCATTCCGCCAACAAAGCCGTCGCCACCGCCAATCCTGTCGAGCACGTTAATTTTTCGGGGTTCAATTACCTGCCAGTTTTCACCTTCGAGCATGATTGCACCCCACAGGTGTTCGTTGGTGCTAATAACCTGTCGGAGTGTTGTCGCAAAAACCGAAGCATTAGGGAATGCCTTTTTCACTCTGCTGATCATTTCCTTAAAACTATCAATCTTATCGGCAAGTGATTTTCCTCCAGCCTCGGGGCCTTCAATGCCCAGGCACAATTGAAAATCTTCTTCGTTTCCAACAAGCACATCCGACACGGAAGCAATTTCAGTAAATATTTCATGCAGTTCTTTTTCCCTGCCTTTCCAGAATGATGCCCTGTAATTCAGGTCGAAGGATATGCGTGTGCCATGCTTTTTCGCTGCCCTTGCAATATCGAGGCAAAACTTGCTTGTATCGGGCGAGAGGGCACCAATGAGTCCCGAGAGGTGTACAATTTGCACTCCTTCTACACCAAAAATCCGTTCAAGGTCGAAATCTTTGACATTCAACGTACGGCCAATTTCACCGGCCCTGTCGTTTTGAACCCTTGGCCCGCGTGAGCCTGATCCGCTGTCAGCAATATTAAACTGATGCCTGTACCCCCAGGGCCCACCCTGATCAACATCGGGGCCTTCGAAGTCCATAAATCGGCTCCGCAAATTACTTTTGATAAAATGAGCTATCGGGCTTCCTTTCACAAAAGTAGTTAATACTTTTACTGGCAATCCAAGATATGACGGAATGCTTGCCACATTGGTTTCGGCGCTGGTTGCCTGCATGTTAAAAACTGAACTGCTATGAACCGGTTGTCCGTTAATTGGGGTTATCCTCACTCCCATGCTTGTTGGTACAAGTAATGAATACTTGCAATTTTTTTTCAATGTTATGCTCATAATAAATTTTTTTCTTTGAAAAAGTTGTTAGGTTTACTAAAATGCCCCCTGTAAGAATTTTGTAATTACAGGGGAACATTTTTAAATACCTAACATTAATTATTGAATAAACCTAATCTGAAATTTTCTGTTTTATTATACTCCGCTATAAGCGCTGAAGCCACCATCAATCGGGATTACAATGCCGGTAACAAAATTCGACATTCCCGACAATAAATATATGGTAGTGCCTATCAGTTCATCAATTTCGCCATAACGTCCCATCGGGGTGTTGCTGATTATTTTCTGCCCCCTGGGTGTTGCTTCGCCGGTTTTTTCGTCAATAAGCAAGAACCTGTTTTGATTAGTCAGGAAGAAACCTGGAGCAATGGCATTAACCCTGACACCTGTTTTTGCGAAATGAACCGCAAGCCATTCGGTAAAATTATTAACCGATGCTTTTGCAGCTGAATAAGCCGGTATTTTTGTCAATGGCCTGAAGGCATTCATTGATGAAACATTAAGCACAGCGCCATTACCACGCTCAACCATCTCTTTGGCAAAAACCATTGTGGGCAAAAGAGTACCTTTAAAATTGAGGTTGAACACATGGTCGAAACCTTCGAGCTGCAAATCGAAGAAGTTTGATAAGTCATCATTCTCCCCGGGCATTATTTCTTCTGCCTGGGTTGTAGCTTTAGGAGAATTTCCACCTGCTCCATTGATAATGTAATCGATTGCATCGACATAACTCGAAATGCGGTTTTTTGCACTTTCAAGTGACCGTTTATCAAGCACGTTGGCAAAAAAACCTTCAACAACCTGTTCAGGATATTGTGCTTTCAGTTCTTTAGCCTTTTCAATGGCACGGGCTTCATCAACATCGAGAAGCATAACGTTCATCCCAACACTGCATAAGCCTTCGGCCAATTTGCTGCAAATAACCCCTCCGGCTCCGGTAATGACTACCGTTTTTCCTTTTAATCCTAATAAATCGTTTATTTCAATCATAATTCTGATCTTATCTGGTTTATTAATTTAATGGTATCGTTCACTTTTTGTTTTAATTCGGAATATTTTTCACCGGTTATGAGATCTTTACTGATAAGTTTTGACCCCATTCCAACACAGGTTGCCCCTGCAGCAAACCACGATTTCAGGTTGTCGTATTCGGGTGTAACTCCCCCCGAAGGCATCACATCGGTCCAGGGCATTGGTGCTTTAATTGAAGAAACAAACGAAGGCCCCCCAACCTGCCCCCCGGGAAATATTTTCACAAGCTCGCAACCTAGTTCTTCGGCCAGGCTCACTTCCGATACCGAACCGCAACCGGGCGACCATAATATTTTCCTCCGGTTGCAAACCTTTGCCATTTCAGGATTCAACAAAGGCGACACAATAAAATCGGCGCCCAACTGAATATACAACGAAGCTGTCCCGGCATCGATAACTGAACCTATCCCTAATGCAAGCCCAGGAAGTTCCTTTTTAACATACTTCGACAATTCGGCAAAAACCTCGTGTGCAAAATCACCACGGTTTGTAAATTCCAGGGTTTTTGCACCTCCATCGTAACAGGCTTTTGCAATTTTTTTACATACCTCTGCATCGGTATGATAGAACAAAGGAACCATTCCGGTTTCCTTCATTTTCAGAAAAACTTCTATTCGTGAATATTTTGACATAACTGGTTAAATTCCAAAAAACAAATAACAAATTCCAAAAAACAAATGCCCCTCCCTCTTATCCCCCCTAAAGTGGGAGGGACGATTGGCCCAACCTTTGTCTCGACAGATTATCGAGTATCGAGAATCCTGCATTCGTTAATCCCGATTAAATCGGGAACGGCGGACGGAGCATGATAAAATTCCTGCTCAATTAATTAATGAACGTTACCTTGCTACGCGGCCAGAAGCATCTCCTTCCATCAGTTTAATAACCTCATCGGCCGAAACACGGTTATAGTCCCCATATATAGTATGCTTCAAGCAGGAAGCAGCAACAGCAAAGCGAAGCGCTTTTTCATCGTCGCCTGGCCATGTAAGAAGCCCGTAAATTAACCCTCCCATAAAAGAATCACCACCTCCGACGCGGTCAACGATGTGAGTGATTTGGTAAATAGGAGCTTCATAAAGGTTTTTACCATCCCAAAGAACCCCTGACCAACTGTTATGGTTTGCATTTATCGATCCCCGTAAAGTTGTGATCACTTTTTTACAACGTGGAAAACGCTGCATTATTTGTTTTGAAACCGATTCATATGCTGCTGCTTCTACATGGCCTGCTGTAATATCAACCCCCTCGGGCTTGATGCCCAACACTTTTTCAGCATCTTCTTCATTTCCGAGAATAACGTCACAACCTGCAACCGTTTCAGGCATTACTTCACCGGCGGTTTTTCCCCACTTCCACAAATTTTTGCGGTAGTTAAGGTCACACGAAACGGTTATTCCTTTTTCGTTGGCCTTTTTAATAGCTTCGAGGCAAACCTTTGAAGCACCTTCTGATATGGCCGGGGTAATACCGGTCCAGTGAAACCATGTTGCCCCTTGAAAAATCCTGTCCCAATCGAACATTCCTTCAGCTACCTCCGAGACAGAAGAATGTGCACGGTCGTAAACTACCTTGCTTCCCCTGCTTACAGCGCCCGATTCGAGGAAGTAAATCCCCAAACGCTCGCCGCCCCATAGGATATTTGCAGTCCCAACACCATTTTTCCGGAGATCTTTCATACAAGCAATACCGATATCGTTTTTCGGCAAACGGGTTATAAAATCGGTTTCTATCCCATAATTGGCAAGCGATACAGCCACATTGGCCTCCCCTCCCCCAAAAGTAGCCGAAAAATTGTCAGCCTGATCGAAACGCAAATAACCTGGCGTTGCAAGCCGTAACATAATCTCCCCAAAAGTTATCACTCTGTCCACAAGAATAAATCAATTAAATTTTTAACCTGCAGGCACAAAAACGTTTTTCTGTATGAATAACAAAAAAGAATGACAATTTGATTTCATTCAGAAAAAAGTTTTGAACTTGACACAGCAAAATTAAAAAAAGAGTTAAACAATGCAAACGTTTGCATTTATTTTTTTTATCTTTGAGCCTTCAATGAAAAAGAACAAAAATTTCAAATGGCATTATAAAATAGCATGTCAAAGAAACAAGCCACAATTCAGGATATTGCGCGGGAACTAAAAATCACAGCCTCAACAGTTTCGAGGGCTTTGAACGACCACCCGAAAATAAGTAAGAAAACCAAGGACAAAGTATGGAAAACTGCCCACGAGTTAAATTATCAGCCCAATACTGTTGCATCGAATTTACGGAAAGGCAAGGGCAACACAGTTGGGATGATCGTACCACGAATTAACAGGCACTTTTTTTCAAATGTGATCACAGGTGTTGAAAGTGTTCTGAACCCGGCCGGGTACAACCTTATTATCTGCCAGAGTGAAGAAAAATATCAGAAGGAAGTTGAAAATGTTGAAACGCTTATTTCGAACAGGGTAAGCGGGATACTCATTTCCCTTTCAATTGAAACGCTTAATACAAAACACCTGCAAAAAATTATCAATAGCCAGATTCCCCTTGTAATGTTCGACCGTACCGAAAGCAAATTAAATATCAGCCAGGTTGTAAACGATGATGAGGCCGGGGCATACGAAATGACATGCCATTTATTGGAACAAGGCTACAGGGACATCATGTGGATGGGTGGGCCGCGTACATCGAGTATATACCATAACAGGTACCTGGGCTATAAACGTGCCCTTGAAGAATACAAAGTCCCGATTGAAAAAATGCATTGTTTTGAAGGCCCCTCTACACTTGTGGCCGCATTGGAATACATGCGCATTTTTTTAAAAAACAATAAACTACCTGATGTGGTTTTTGCTACATCCGATTATATGGCTATGGGCACAATACAAGCCCTACAGGAGGCAGGGCTCCAGGTACCCAAAGATGTAGCTGTTGCCGGTTATTCGAATGAACCCTTTGCCGCTTTAATTGACCCAAAACTCACAACCATTGAACAGTTTAGCGAGGAGATGGGAAGGGCAACCGCCAGGCTGCTGCTCGACCAACTGCTCTCGGAAACCGATGAGCCCGTGCCTCGCAAAATTATTATAAAACCCAAATTAATTATCAGGGAAACAACACGGAAAAGAAAAAAAAGTAATACGTTTATAAAAAAATAAAACAGCCCCGATCTTCGGGGTGAATGCGAAGGAGTTCCATCAGCTTTTGAAATAAGGAATTGCTTCTATTTCATTAAATACAAAATTTTAGAGAGATGAAAAAATTCATGGATGAAAACTTTATGCTGAACTCAAAAGCAGCCGAGCGTTTATTTCACGAGTATGCGGCCGATATGCCAATAATCGACTACCACAACCACCTGCCGCCCGAAGAAATATCGGGTGATATCAATTTCAGAAACCTCACTCAAGTTTGGCTCAAAGGCGACCATTATAAATGGAGGGCTATGAGGGCTTTTGGCATTGAGGAAAAATACATCACTGGCAATGCTTCTGAAATTGAAAAGTTTGAGAAGTGGGCCGGAACGGTTCCCTATACCTTGCGAAATCCCCTTTATCATTGGACACACATGGAGCTGCAAAGGTATTTTAACATTACCGACCTGCTTAACCCTTCAACCGCGCATTCAATCTTTGAAAAAACCAGCGAGATGCTCCAGTCACCTGAATTTTCGGTACATAACCTGCTACGAAAAATGAATGTAAAGGTATTATGCACAACCGATGATCCTGCCGATGACCTCGGCGAACACAAAAAAATTGCTGAAAGCGAGTTCGAAATAAAGGTACTGCCTGCCTGGCGCCCCGACAAAGCGATGGGCGCTGATGACCCTGTTGTATACAATAAATACCTTGACAAATTATCTGATTCAGCTGGCATTGAAATTAAAACCATCGACGACCTGATGGATGCACTTAAAAAAAGGCATGACTTTTTTGCTTCCATGGGAAGTTGTGTATCCGATCACGGTATTGAAGAATTTTATGCCGAAGACTATACACAGGCAGAAATCGCGAAGATTTTCAAAAAAGTAAGGGGCGGCATAAAGCTCGACAACGAAGAGTTGTTAAAATTCAAATCGTACATGATGCTTGAATTTGCCCGCCTCGACCACTCGAAGAACTGGGTGCAGCAATTCCACTACGGCGTTATGCGCAACAACAACAAACGCATGTTTGATATGCTTGGCCCTGATACCGGGTATGATTCAATTGGCGATTTCCAGGTTGCAAAAAATATGAAAAAATTCCTGAGCAACCTTGCTGCCGAAGACAAGCTGGCCAAAACAATTCTATACAACATAAACCCCGGCGACAATGAAATGATTGCCACCATGCTTGGCAATTTTAACGAAGGGCCCGTTGCAGGGAAAATCCAATTTGGCTCCGGCTGGTGGTTTCTCGATCAAAAGTTTGGCATGACTGAGCAAATGAATTCACTTTCGGCGCTTGGGCTTATCAGCAAATTTGTAGGGATGTTGACCGATTCGCGCAGTTTCCTCTCTTTCCCGCGTCACGAGTATTTCCGCAGGATTATGTGCAACTTGTTTGGACAAGACATGGAAAATGGGGAAATTCCTGGAGATTTTGATCTTGTTGGTGGCATCATACAGGATATTTGCTACAACAACGCGAAAAATTATTTTGGATTTTAGAAAAATATGAAATCAACTGCATCAGCGTTTTTTCTTCTGCTTTTCATTTCTGGCTGTACGGTGCTTAGCCCCGAAAATTTACCTACGGCTGAGTTAAAAGATTTACAGCGGCCTGAAAAGCTTGACTTGCAGATGGGACTTGAACTCACCAGGCAAAGGATCGACATTTTCCGGAATGTGATCAGTGAAGAATCGATAAATGCATTCGGCAATGAAACAACCGGGGAGGTGGTATGCAGTTACCACCCCCTCGGGTTTTATCTGAATAAGAATATTTTTTACGACCTGAACGGAAACCTTTCATTTGTTGCCACGCGAATTTTTTATCCCGACACCCCGAAGAACTATGAACTTATGGTTTTGGAAAGAAGTATGGACAGGGACGAATATCTTAAGGTAAGCCAAAAGAACGATACGATCACTTTTTTTAAAAAAGGCTGGCTGAAAGATTACGACTATATATACTTGTCGGACGACACAATTTTGATCGACGAAGGAAGGCTGCTCTCCAAAGAACGGATATTTATCAAACCCAATGAACTCATTTATGACCCCATAAGCCTTTTTGAGAAGATGGGTATGGACCGCATTATCGAGACCGAAACAGGCTACATAGCCCCAAAACTTCACGTAACAGAAGAATACAAACAAATTGACAGGAAAACAATTGAACTTGACAATTCATTTACTGTAATATGGTACATAAACGGGATTGAATTCAAGATAGACGAGAATTTGTCGTTCTTCATTTACAAAACTCCTTATGGCTATGAAATCTACCGGGGCCCTCATCTCGAAAAAAAGGTGGTTGTTTCGGAAAATAAAATTGAAGTGGCCATAATGGGAAAGACAATTCAAACTTTTGAAATAAGCCTTCAATAACACAAGATCATTAGGTGATTTATAAAACCGGAACGCCTGATTAATAGGTTTAATTTATCTTAATTTTAATCAGATTGTTCTTCCATCAACCACTTCCAGGCCGGAATGACATTTACACGTTTTCCTTCTGTTTCCATAAAATCCTCCTGGTTAAAAGTTACGATTATCCCTTCAATTAAGCTTAGTTCATTCATAGCTTCCAGCAATCCGGAAATTTCACGTTGCATATTTTTATCATTTAATTCGTAACATACTTGCAAAGGCATAGCTCCTTTCCTCCCGTCAAAAGCAATAAAGTCACACTCCTGTTTATTCTTATAGTAATAAACCTTTTTAGCCCGACGTTTCAGCTCAATAAAAACAATATTTTCCATCAACCACCCCTTATCATCGGAAAAAGAAGTCGAAAGATTTGATATCATGCCCGTATCGATACAATATATCTTTTTCAGGTTTTTCGATTGTTTTTTTAAAGAATAACTGAAACGGGGCAACGTAAAAAACAAGTATGAATCTTCAAAATATGAAATATATGACAAGACAGTATTCACCGACCCTAAATTAAAATTTACAGCCAGTTTATTATATGAAAATTCTTTACCGACATTTGTAGCAAGGTAAACCCCCAATTCTCTTACAAACCTTGCATTTCGGATACCGTGCCTAACAACAATGTCCCTATATACTATATCATTAAAAAGATTTAACAGCACATCACGTTTCCCAATTTGTAAAAATTCGGGAAAACCACCTTTGTTCAAGTAAAGTTCAAATGAGTTTTTATTTGCTTCCAATTTTTCATGATCTAAAAATTCCTGGAAAGAAAATGGATATACCTCATAAGTCAACTGCCTGCCAGTAAGGCTTGTGCCAAATTCCTTACTCAATAAGGAAGCATTTGAACCGGTTATTACTACTTTTTCTTTCTTGTCATGCAAAATACGAACATAACGTTCCCAGCCGTTAATATTCTGAATTTCATCGAAAAAGAATATCCCATGTTCTCCGTATTCTTTGAAAAGTTTTTCAAGTTTAAAGAAGTCATTCACTTCGAAATTAACCAAACGGGGATCTTCGAAATTCATATAATAATAATGTTCAACTTTTGATGCAAGTTGCATCATAATTGTGCTTTTCCCACTTCGCCTGATCCCGCTTAATATATTTATATGGCTTATACCTAAATCGATTTTTTCATTTATTTTTCGCGGTACAGTTTTATATCCGGCTTGTAAAACCTCTCGTTGATAATCAATTACTTCTTTAACAATAGTCTCTAATAACATGTCTCACAATTTTATAGAAGCAAAATTAATTTTTATTCATTAGTAATGCAAACTTTTATTCATTAGTAATGCAAACTATTTCGACAACATGGAAGGATCAACAAAAAAGGCTGCCAAAAATGACAGCCCAATATAAAGATCGATAATCTTTTTATTACATATCAAAATCGATATTGGCAGCAATTTGTTGTGCCTGTTTTGCAACTTCGTTCTCAAATCCTGATTTGGCAGAATAAACAGCATCCTGTTCTTCCCAGCCGGCCATGAAATAAAATTCAACAGGTTGTGAGTTGCAATCGAAAGATGTGTAGAAAGTCTGGGTTATCCCATCCCCTTCCTCGGGCGCTGCATCAACTGAAAGGTTATTCACAAGCGCGATAACAGCCATGCCAAGTTTTTCTCCTTCATAGGCCTGGTTATCGTAGGTATAGAAAAAAGAATAATCTTCACTTGAAACAGAATAAACCGAATCGGAATGAAGGTTTACAATACCTGTTACAAGTTTAACAGGGTGAGTTCCATCAATCCATACCTGACTTTTATAGAAAGGCTTTCCGGCTTCGATTGAAACCCTGTGCTTCAGGTTAAGCAAAAAATTGTCAATCTGGATACCTTCAAAATCAAAATCGATAATTGAACGCAGCGGACCTTCTTTTACAAGAGTATAAACGCCTTTGCAACCAGGGCCTACACGATAGAGACTATCTTCGTATTCAAGAGCTAACGCACCCGCGCCTAACGAATTGCCAACTTTGAGTATATCCATACCCCATGGTTGACGTTCGTGGTAGGTCGAGCCATCTTTCAATCCACATTGGTCAAGTATCATTTCTGAAACTGTTTTCCCAAAAATGTCAATGCCGTTTCGCGCATCGAAATAATTCCTGAAACCAACCAGGTCGTTTTCCCATCCCGGCCCTTCGAACTGAAAAACCGTTTGGATGATTTCGGTTGTATTCGATTTAAGGCGTTCTTTTTTTGTAAAGACCAGGTCAGGGTCATTGGCATCGGCAAATCTTACATTGGTGAGCGCTTTAAATAGTACGTCATCCTCATCAGCCAAATCGAAATCAATTTGCAGGCTAACTCCCTTGTTTGCTTTAAAATCGAGCTGTACAAAAAGTTCGTCCCATTTCCCGTCGAGGTCGATATCGTCGAGTTGGGCAGCATATTTCTTCCCGGTAAACTTATCGGTTAGCAGGGCAGATTCCTTTTCAGGCAACAATCCCGTTCTTTTTTCAAGTTCGCTGCGAGCAATTACAACCGACTTTCCTGTCAAATCAGAATCAGAATTGTTTACCAACACAATTGTTGGCTTACTCTCACAGGAAACAAGAAAAAGCGAAGCAATTGTAACTATAAGAAATTGAATTTTACTCATATATAACTTTTTTATATGCATGGCCTAAAGCACCATTTCTATTCAGGCAAATCATTCTCACCTTTCAAATAACCAAAGTTGGCTAAAATACCACCATCTACATAGAGGATATGGCCATTGACAAAATCGGCTGCTTTCGAAGCCAGGAACAAAGCGGCATTCCCTACGTCTTCGGGTTCTCCCCAGCGGCCTGCGGGTGTACGTGTCATCACCAGGTCGTTGAAAGGATGCCCGTTAACCCTGATAGGCGCTGTTTGTGATGTTGCAATATACCCGGGGCCTATACCATTAACCTGCACGTTATATTTAGCCCATTCGCAGGTCATGTTTTCAGTAAGTAACTTTAAGCCCCCCTTTGCAGCTGCATAAGCCGAAACTGAATTTCGTCCGTATACGCTCATCATCGAACACATGTTAATGATTTTACCGTTGCGGCGTTCGATCATTCCGGGAGCAACCCTTTTTGCAACAATCAAAGGAGCTACAAGGTCAACATCAAGTACCTGTACAAAATCTTCAACAGGCATATCAAGGATTGGAATTCTTTTAATAATCCCGGCATTGTTAACAAGGATGTCGATTGGGCCAACTTCTTTCTCAATAAGGCTGATCCCTTTATCAACTTCATCCTGTTTTGTTACATTAAAAACCAGGGTGAAAACATCAATCCCTTCATTTGCATATTCTTTTTTGCATTCTTCCAGTTTTTCTTCCGACAAGTCGTTCACACAAAGTTTTGCCCCTGCTTTGGCCAATGCTTTTCCCACGGCCATTCCAATTCCATGTGTTCCACCGGTAACAAGCGCAACTTTCCCGGTCAGGTCAAATAAGTTATTTACAAATTGATTCATATCAGATACGTTTAATAAATTTTCATAAAAAATCTTCCCTTATGGGAGTAAAGCAGTCGATTATCCTTACAAATTCAGTTAATCGCTGAATAGTGTGTGGCACTCCTGATGGTATGGCAAAATGGTCACCCGCTTTCAGATGGACCTTTTCTTCATCACCGGCAAAAAGGAAAATTTCACCTTCGGCCACAAAAGAAACCTGTTCGTGGGGATGAGAATGAAACGGATCGGGCTCAGATGTAGGGCCGTCTGAAAATTCCACATTGGCCATCATAAGGTTATCGGTTTTGATCATCCGTCGTTCTATTCCATGGGCTACCTTAAACGGCTTCATTTCATCATATTTCCCTGCATTTTCCATATTGCCTTATTTCAGTTCATCTGGTTGACGAACGTCCATATCGCCATAATCGAGATTTTCGCCAGCCATGCCCCAGATAAAAATGTAATTTGAAGTCCCGGCTGCGCTGTGAATGCTCCAGGAAGGTGATAAAACCGCCTGTTCGTTTTTCATCCAGATGTGTCGTGTTTCATCGGGCTGCCCCATAAAATGACAAATAGCCTGCCCCTTTGGAACTTTAAAATAAAAATAAGCTTCCATGCGTCTATCGTGTGTATGAACGGGCATTGTGTTCCAAACGCTCCCTTCCATCAGTTCGGTCATGCCCATTTGAAGCTGGCAGGTTTCAACCACCTGATGAATCAACAACTGATTTATATTTCTTTCGTTCGAAGTTTTTAACGATCCCAGATGAAGGACATTTGCATCGGCCAGTGTAACCCTTTTGCATGGAAACTCTTTATGGGCCGGGGCTGAATTGATGTAAAAATGTGCAGGATTACCTTTATCGTCCGATTCGAATACGACCTTTTGAGTGCCTTTACCAAGGTACAAAGCATCTTTATATCCAAGTTCAAAGGTTCCTTTTTCAGTTACTACTTTTCCGGGGCCTCCAACATTTATTATTCCCATTTCGCGGCGTTCGAGAAAATAGGTTGCCTTCAGGGAGTCGATGGGATCCAGTTCGAGCGCTTTCGTTTTTGGCACTGCGCCTCCAACAATATAACGATCGTACTGGGAATAGGTTAACGAAATCTGATCGTCAACCATCACCTCTTCCACCAGAAATTCTTTACGAATACGTTCAGTGTCGTACTTTTTAAAGTCCTCGGGATGGACTGCAAACCGTGTTTCACTCTTTATAGTCATAATTTTAAAAGTTTTATAGTTTATATTATTATTACAATTTATTTATCAAATTGTTTTACCTGCAACCTAAGGGTTGAATCCCTGATTATCAGTTTTGGTTTAAAAACCACAGAATTTGGGGCGGTGCCTTTTATTTTGTATTCCATACGTTCGATAAGCATACGGGCAGCACTTCTGCCCAATTCTTCACTGTACTGTTCAAGCGTAGTCATAGAAGGGCTGGTAAGCTCAGTGAAAGGTTCATTGGCAAAACCGGCAATTCCGATTTGTGTTGGAATTAAATAACCGGCTTCTTTAAAAGCAAGTAAAGCTCCCAGGGCTGAAAAATCACTTGCGGCAAAAATTGCATCAGGAATATTTTTGTTTTTAATTAATTCTTCAGCAATCATTCGCGCCTTGTCCCTTGTCAAGACATCATTAAAAATCCATTCATCTCTATATTCGATCGAAGCTTCTTTAAGGGCTTTAAGATAACCGTTTAAACGATCGGTATACAATTCAAGATGAAGAGGCCCTGAAAAATGAAATATCTTATGATATCCCTGTTCAATCAGGTGTTTAGTCATTTCGAATGCCCCTGTGAAATTGTCATTCAGTACCTGATCGACTTCCAGGTTTTTTATCATCCTGTCGAATAATACCACAGGTATACCCTCATTCAGTGCCGTTTCGATATGCGTAGTTTTCCTTGTTCCGGTTGCAACCGACATAATTATCCCGTCGATACGGTGGTTAATAAATGTTTGAAGGCTTTTCACCTCAGTTTCATAGTCTTCATTGGTCTGGCATATCATCAGGTTATAATCGGTTGGATTAAGCACCGATTCAACTCCCGCAATTGCATGTGAAAAGAAATGCCTGTTAAGCCTTGGCACAATTACCCCAATGGTAGTTCCTCTACCTTTTCGAAGGTTCATAGCCAAATGGTTTGGCATGTAATTCAATTCGGCAGCAGCATTCCTTACCCTCTCACGGGTTTTAATACTAATGCGTGATGAGTTGTTTAACGCCCTTGAAACAGTTGACGCCGAAAGCTTTAATTGCTCAGCGATATCGTGAATTGTTGCTTTTCGAACTAGCATGAAGCAAAATTAAAAAAAATTGTGCAATCGATTGTACAATCCAAAGGTATTTTTCTTTTTAATTCAATACCAAACTGAAAAGATTACAGAAAATTTACTCCTGTTTTCATTTTTGAAATAGAGAAAATGTGCTCTTTCTGGAAAAAACTAAAGCATAATGGTCATTATTGTTACAAAAATAGTCCAGATGCTAATCCCGTTAATAAATAGTATTTCGGATGTGCCAGTTAATCCGTTTTTCAGAAATGAAAATCCAACCAATATTACGAGAATACTGATCATAACCAAACCGGTTATTCCCATGAATTTATAATCGGACAGAACGCTCACCTGAAAAAGAATAATTAGCAGAGGCAATGCTAAAAACACAATGCCCCCAAAGATGTTGTGCAGCAAACGTTGCAAAGTAGTACCCGGGCGTTTAAAAAAACTATATGGCAAAATATTATGCGGTGAGAAAGCCAGAATTGTCAATACAGCAACCGTATAATCAATTTGCCGCATAAACTGTTCACGCTCGCCCAGGTCATAGAATTTCGACAAAAGCCAGAAAAAGATATACGTTAAAACAGCCGATGCAAATAGCAGTTGTTGATATCCCTTTTGGCAGTCTTTGCCGTAGAGCCATTTATTGCTTAAAAAACTTAACGTTTCCAGTTTCGGGTCAAAATTAATATGCTGCAACGCCTTTTTTGTAGTGTATGGGAGCAACCCTGCATACAAAAACCCTGTTAATAATATGCCGAGTTTTATCCAAAACATTACTGTTTTTTGGACTTTATAACGATTGAAATATTTAACAGCTTTCTCAGCCAGTCGTAATACAGAGCCAGGTAAAGCAACAGGTTCATAAACCAGATTACTGCCAGGTTAAACCACAGGGTGCCAATTTTCAATCCAAAAAAGTTTTTTTGTGAAGCCAGAAAATGTGCACGTCCGTTTTTAAAATCAGGAGCTTTGTAAACAGGCGCCACTTTTTGCATAATGCCATTTGGCGTTTCACGGTAATAATCTTTCAGATCGGAATTTAGCATAAGCGCTTCGAGCGATTTATTGTGGTGTTTCATTTTCAGGTCATAAAGGTAATCGCTTCCCAATTCACGGCTTATGTTATCTTTCTCATTACGGATTTCCTGATATTTTTCGGCATGGTACGATTTGATTTTCCCGAGATGGGCTTTGGCTGAATCGGCTATGGCCGGAGTAAACAATTCAGGGCTAAATTTGTGAGCATACTGAAATGGAGGTATCGCTCCTTCCCTGTCTAACTCAATGATTTCATTTTTTATAAGGTTCAGCTTTCGTGAAATACTGGTTTTGTCTTTATTCATCCTTATCCAGCCCGAAACAAGGTCAACCTGGCCTGTCAGTTCTGTAATGAGCAGGTCGGAACGGAAACGGGATACGGCCATTTCCCTTTCCATATCGAAAAACCGTGCCATGTAGCGATTGCTTTTATACTGCTCAACAGCAAGGGCTTCGAATGCCCAGCGCGATACCATCAGGTCACCCACGAAGGGGACTGCATCTTTATCGGCAGTTTTGCTTTGCAGGTCGTCGAACTTCACAATTACACCGCACAGTAAAATTTGCGGAATCAGCAGCAGCGGAATGAGTATGTAAATGGTTACCACCGAGTCGAAGGCAGATGATATATTCAAGCCCAGGAAATTTGAAAATGCTGCTGTCGAAAAAAGTACCAGCCAGTATACAAGGTTCATATGGTGAATGCCCAGTATAAAGTTGCCAACAAGCACAAAAGAAAATGCCTGAAAAGCCGAAAGCACGATCAGGAACCTTATTTTCGCGCTGAGGTAACTGAAACGGCTCAGGTTCAGAAACGATTCACGTTGCAGGATTTTTCGGTCTTTGATAATCTCTTCAGCACTTACACTCATACCCATGAACAGAATGACTACGATAGACATGAACAGGTATGAGATGAGGCTTTTGTTTTCGAAAAAGATGTATTTTTCGGCTTCGGCAAAGCGCGTAAAATACGCAACAATGGCAGCCAGCACAGGAGCTTCCAAAAGGTTGATGAGCATGTATTGCCGATCGGTAACCTTGGTGCGGATGTTGCGTTCGAAAAAAATCAGGAATTGTTTCATCAATCCCGGTTTTTTAAAACCCGATTTGGGCAGTTCACCTGATTCCGGGGTCTCCGGATTTCTGTTTTCATTCTTTTCCCTGAAACGGCCATACCAATATTCAGGCGAAAAGCGCCTTTCGGATGTGAAGTTACCGGAACTGTCGATCATTTTTGTTTCAACAATTTCGAGCACTTGTTCAGGATTAACATTTCCGCATTGTGAACATTCGCAAAGGGCAGAGTTTACATGGTTCACTTCCTGCTTGAAATAAATAATGGCATCGAGCGGGTTACCTGTGTAAATTGGCCTGCCTCCCTTGTCCATTATCCACAATTTGTCGAAAAGTTTAAAAATGGCCGACGATGGCTGGTGGATGTTTACAAAAATCAGTTTACCCTTACGTGCCTGTTGTTTCAGAAGGTGCATAACCTTTTCCGAATCGGTTGATGAAAGCCCTGAGGTGGGTTCGTCGACAAATAAAATGGAAGGTTCCCTGATCAATTCTAGCGCCACATTCAACCGCTTACGCTGTCCGCCACTGATGATTTTTTTTAGCGGGTTTCCAACTTTCAGGTCTTTGAATGGGTAAAGTTCCAATTCATTCAGTATACGGGATACTTTTTCGCTGATCGCTTCTTTCGAAAGCTCATCAAAACATAGCCGGGCAGCATAAAAAAGGTTCTCCCACACGGTGAGTTCTTCGAAAAGGAGGTCATCCTGGGGTACATACCCAATAAGTCCCTCTATTTCTTTTTTTTGTTTATATATGTCGAATTGATTGATTTTGATTGAACCGTGTTGTACGGGAATATTTCCGTTAAGGATATTCAGCAGGGTTGATTTACCAACGCCGCTGCCACCCATTATGGCAATCAGTTGTCCCGATTGTTCTGAAAATGAAAACCTGTGCAGGCCGTTTTCGCTGTTTTTAAACCTGAAATCAATTTCATCGCCCGAGAACTGAAAAGGCCTGGTGGTTTTCGTGTCGATCAATAATGGGGCGATATCGGTATAATAAATTGGAGACACACGATTTCCACGTATAATTCCTCCCTCTTTAAAGGCATAGAACCGGCCCGTGACTATCGGGTTTCCTTCTAGGGTAAGTTCTTCTTTTCCGTTAAAAATGAATATAAAATGGTTAATAAGTTTTGATTTCAGAAAGAGGAGTTCCCCATCAAGGTTTTTCTCATAAAGGTGTTTGATGTTTGGGTTTGAGCAGGTTTTATGGTTGTCGGCAAGGATAAAACCGGGCTGGGTAATATTTTTTGATGATTGGAAAAAGACAAACGACATAAACCGTTCCCGTTCGGTTTCATCAATCTCAAAAACCCCGGCAATGGTTTCAATAAGATTTTGTGCCCG
>JAFGEV010000220.1 GCA_016931385.1 Prolixibacteraceae bacterium | reverse complement strand
CCAAAACCAGCATTCTCGAGGCTGTAAGGAACTTTCACATCCTTCCAGCCGGCAATGGAATATTCCGGTTTAAAAAAATCGGCAGGTGCATCGGCAGGTTTTGATACATGGTTAATTTTCCAGGTGCCATTCAGCGATTTATAAAATGCCGATTGAGTGTAATCCATTTTCAGAGAACTTTTCAAATCGGGATAAGGTACTACGTTCACGTGGTAGTATTCCTTGTTTATACCAAACACTTGGGGGTTTTCCCAGTCATTAAGCTCATTGCGTTCAGTATTTTGGCACAATCCGGACAGGGATATTGCCACTATCATCATGCTTAGTAATAATAATTTTATCATAGGTTATCTTTTTTTGCTTTCAATATTAATACAATGATCGCGCATGGCAATGGATGTGTCGCGGGTAACCGGATTGGTATATCTGAACACCTTTGTTTTGACACTCACTTGTTGCTGGTTATTATCCTGTTGCCTGGTAAAAGCAACAGAAAAACAAACTATAACAAGTAATATCAAAATATTTTTCTTCATACTCTATTTAATTTTAACTTCAGTTTTTCTCCATTGTAAACTACTGAATTTACATTGTCTATTTAAGCGACAAATCTTACGTCAAACTGTCGGCTATCAAGCATACAGGGATAATACAAGACATTTGAAAAATTTATCCAAAAAAAATAGAATTATAAATTACGACATTGAGATTTATATCAAACGGCTTAGCTACAACATCATAATTCTCATCTTCAACACATTACTCATCATTTGCAGATCTCATCAATCTTACGAAATAAACAGCACCAGCAATATTTTCAGGTAATGCCTGAAATTTGACCCTTATTCTATCTTTCCCCTTAATCATTGAATTAGGGATTACGCATTCCACCTCCTGAAACTTCGATTGGTTCCAACGTCCGGTATTATCTTCGCTCACCAGCTTTTCATCATCAATATATATATCAAATTTGCGTCTTCCCCATTCTGCACCCCAATAGCGAACAATAAGGCTCAGGTCGGTTTCTGAATTTGTTTTCATTTCATAACTGAAATTACCGCCATTACTTGCATCGCGGAAAAATTCATGATTGGCATTTCCCGCGTTCGAGTTTTCTTTTTGCATGGCGTGGTCAGTTTCGGGCTGTTGTTCTCCTGTGGCTACAAAGTCGATGGTGCGCTTTTCAAGAGCAATCTTTTCTTTTTCAATGGTTGATAAAGAATCCAGATACGACTTGTACCCACTGTTTGTAAGTGCCAGCCAGTATATCATGTATCGGGCATCGTGAATGTTTGCAAATGGTTCCAGTTTCACATCAATTGGATTTTCCATTTTAACATTCAAACTAAAGTGTAAAGGCTTATCCTTTATTTGCACCAATTTGCATGCAATATTCTGAATATCATCTTCAATCAAAACAGGAGCCTGGTCAACAGGCAACATTTTACCACCCGGATATTGTGCCCAACGCCCGTCATCGGCGAGGAGCCCTCGTAAATCGTCGGTTCCGGTTTTGGCACCAAGTAATATAGGACCGTGCATAAATGCTATATAATTGGGCACATTGGGCAAACGCTCAATGGTGCTGATCATAGGCAGTTCCACAACAACAACATCGCCTTTTTTCCATTTTTTGTAGATGCAGATATATGACGAAGGAAGTTCAGAATAAGTCACTGCTTTCCCGTTTACGATAATTTTCAACGCTCCTTTTTTTACCCACCCGGGATACCTGACCATCAGCTTAAAGTCAGAAGATCCTTTTATTATGGTCAGTTTTGTGCGTTCTTCGTACGGGAAATTCGTCTCTTGCTTTATACTGATCTTTTTATCCTTCCAATTGAGTTCCGAAGCAATAAACAGGTTGAGGAACAGCGAATCGACTGAATGAGTATAGATAAACTGGTTATATTTGCCATGGTTTTCCATGCCCGTTCCAACACAACACCACATGGCATTGTTGGGAGTAGAATACACCCTGTAATGGCGCGGACGTGCAGTTGTAAAATACACATATCCACCATGTTCGGGATGCTGAGATGAAAGAATGTGGTTAAACACCGTACGTTCATAATAATCCGCATATTTCGCCGAAGGCTTCATACGGAACAAATCTTCTGTCAGTTTTAGCATGTTGTACGAGTTGCACGACTCGGGGCCGTCAACATCATTGATATAGTCGCTACATGATACAACACCAGGGAAATGCTCCCGGCGACTGTTCCCGCCAAAAGCCAGTGAACGGTTTTCCACAATGGTTTCCCACGAGAAGCGACCTGCTTTTTCGTAATTTTTGTCGCCACAGAGTTCTGCAATTCGGGCAAAACCAATAAATTTTGGAATCTGCGTATTGGCGTGCTTATTATCAAGATTATCCACTCCATTAGACAAGGATTCCAAATAGATTTTTTGCGAATACTTTTTGGCGGCTATTAAATATTTATCCTTACCCGAAATCTGGCAGGCATCTGCAAAAGTTTCATTCATGCCACCATATTCCATGTTCAACACCACCTGCATCTGCTCATAGGTTAGGGCAGAAGTAATGTCTATTCCCCAATCGCAGAACTTCAAGAACAAAGTTTTGGCATCTTCGTTACCACAATAGAGCCAAACATCTCTAAGGCCGGCGTACATTTTATGCAAGTTGTAAAACGGAGCCCATGAAGAGTTGTAAATACCAAAATCACCTTTTTTGAACGACGACCACAATTTATTACTGTTAGGAAAACCTCCAATGTAGCCAACGCCCCATTCCGCGTTGTTAATAGCATTTGCGTCAAGGCAAACTTTAAGCTCAGAAAGCATATAATTAATGCGATTTTTTAACTCAACATTGCCAGTTGCCGCATAATTAATGGCAATGGCCGAAAGGTAGTGTCCTGCCACATGGCCATCTAAGCCATCCCAGTTGGGATAGCTTTTGGCTTTTTCGGGCAAGCCGGCTTCCTTACGGTAAGGTGCCAACAAACGATCAACATCGTATTGCAGTATCACCTTAATATTCAAATCGCGCGCATGTTTAAACTGCCCCTCGAGCAATGTCACATCCGAAATCGGGAATTCGTTTTTATACAGTTTATCCTGCGCTTGAACTGAGACGACAAAAATGATAACGCTGGCTAATAAGCCTAACTTTAAGAATATTATTTTCATTTTAATTTATTTAGCCCATTCTTTTCCTTCAGGGGTGCGTCTCCACTCAAAATAGGAATCTAAAACTTTTAATGATGCCTCATCAGGTACAGATCCGGTTCGGGCAGTAGGTCCTAAATACATTATAATTGGATTCTCAGTTGAAAAAGCCGGCCATTCGGGAACATCGTTACTATTGGGATGGCCGAACCTGGCAAAATTAGTCCAATAAGTTCCCATGGTTTCTGAAATAGTCAAATCAGATTCATTGTTTTGTGGATTTTCAGGGTTGATATGCATAAAAACATAAGGCACATCAACGCCGTGCGGTGTTCCAATATCAGCTTGCGGTGAATCGGCAGACCATTGAGGGTGTTGATCGAAGCAGTACAGAAACACCTTTGATGTCCCTGTTTGAGACTGAAGTCTGGCCCAGCTCCAGGTGGGCCACCCAAAAGCTGCATCGCGCATAAGGTTACGAGCGCTGCGGTTAACAGCGGAGTCTCCTACCGGATAGGCATTTAGAAGTTGATCAGTAAAAGGACCAAAACGTTTTTTTACATTGTTAATAAACTCATTAGGAGTACGTCCTGCCGGAAAACTAAGCCCCTCATCGGAGTTATAGCCAATAAGAACCGGTATATCGTTATAGTTACCAGCCTCATACATTTTGTATTGATCGTCGGGAATAACGTAACCATCAACAACAGGCCAGCTACCGGGCATTGTCCACCCCTGAGGTATAAGTTTTTCTGATTCAAGTTTCCGAAGCTCATCGATGGATGTCAGTCCAAATTTTTTAACATATTCAACACCATCCTGCTCAGCCTGCGCCAGGGTTTTCATATTTTCGCCAGGGTAAGTAGTAGCACGTGTTGGACCAAAAGAGCCGCCACTTTGTGAAATAGCTCCATGAAACAATCCTTTAGTTAATGGCGAAGCGCACAACATGCTAACGGCAATACCTCCAGCCGATTCTCCAAAAATGGTCACCTTATCGGGGTCACCACCAAAAGCTGTGATATTATTTTTTACCCATTCAAGGCCGGCAATCATATCCAACAAGCCATAGTTTCCAGAGACTCCATTAGCACTTTCGGCACTCAATTCAGGGTGGGCTAAAAAGCCGATTTGTCCAACACGATAGGCAACACTTACCAACACAACCCCTTTGCGAGCCAGGTTTTCGCCGTTGTGAACCGGATCAGAGGTAGAGCCAAAGCTAAACCCGCCTCCATATATCCATACCATAACAGGCAGTTTTTCGTTTGGCGATTTTGCCGGTGTCCATACATTTAAATAGAGGCAATCTTCACTTTTACCCGATGCCGGATTTCCTCCTTGCATTGGAGCCGGCGCATATTCGGTGGTCTGTTTAACACCTTCCCATTTCACGGGTGGTTGCGGAGATTTCCATCGCAACTCTCCAACAGGAGGTTTGGCAAAAGGAATTCCTTTAAAAACCCTTAACCCGTCTTCTAATGATCCTTGAACAATCCCTTGTTCAACAATAACCTGTTCGGGTGGTAGTGTTGAACAACCAGTTACGTTAAACATAACTGCCAGCGAAATTAAAATAAAAAAAGCTTTCATATATATCTATGTTTTGTACCTGAATATAGGTCATAATAGTAAAGTAACTGAATTTCAACAGGTTCAATCGTATTAAATATTGATATCATTATATATGTATATAAATTTTAAACACAATTAATCCTCAATTTACCTCTTATTGAATTTTCACATTCAACTTCTTCAAATCTTTTTCATTGGAACTATTGCCATACAGTATTTCGTATTCTCCAGGAACTACAGCCATTTTGCGTTGGCTCCAGTCGTAGAACTCAAACGATGGAGGAGTGAGTTCAATGGTAGCTTGTTGTGATTTTCCTGCGGCAAGGGTTACACGTTTGAACCCGCGAAGGGTTTTTAACGGACCTTCAACGTCGTTTACTTTGCGGATGTAAACTTGAACAATCTCGGTGCCATCGCGCTTTCCAGTGTTTTTTACAGGAATGATTAGCTGCACAGTTTCAGCAGCTTTTAGGGTTGTTTTACTGATGGTTGCATTGCCAATTTCGAAATTGGTGTAGCTCAAACCAAACCCGAACGGGAAAAGATAGTCGGTTGTGTAACGGTAAGTACGCCCTTTCATTGAGTATTCCTCAAAATCTCCCAAATTATCTGAGTTTCTATAGAAAGTAACGGGTAATTTTCCCGAAGGGCTATAGTCGCCAAACAACACATCGGCAACTGCTAGTCCGCCCGATTCTCCGGCATACCATGCTTGAAGAATGGCATCACAATTCTCGGTTTCGGGTAACAAAGCGATAGCCGAGCCCGAACAATTCACAAAAATAACCTTTTTGCCTGCAGCCTTCAATGCTTTCAGACAATTGCGCTGAACAGCAGGAAGTTCAATATT
>JAFGEV010000219.1 GCA_016931385.1 Prolixibacteraceae bacterium | reverse complement strand
CTTTTATTTTTGTCACAAAAGGAATAATTTGAAATACTGAAAGAAATTAGAAATGGAAAATCTCGATTGGAAAAACATTGGTTTTGGTTACCGTGACAGCGATTACAACGTGCGTTGCTATTATCGCGAAGGAAAATGGGGAGAACTTGAAATAAGCACATCAAACCAGATTTCAATTCATATTGGGGCTACATGCCTTCATTACGGCCAGGAATCTTTTGAAGGCTTAAAAGCATACAAGGGGAAAGATGGTAAAATCAGGGTTTTCCGGATTGAGGATAACGCTCTCAGGATGCAGGCTTCGGCAAGGGGCATTTTAATGCAGGAACTTCCGGTTGAAATATTTAAAGAAGCTGTTTTTAAAACAATAAAACTGAACAAACATTTTGTTCCCCCTTATGAATCGGGTGCATCGTTATACATTAGGCCATTGTTAATTGGAACGGGCCCTCAAATAGGCGTGAAACCAGCCACTGAATATTTGTTCATGGTTTTTGTAATGCCCGTAGGCCCATATTTTAAAGAGGGTTTTAAACCTACCGACTATGTTATTTACCGCGAATACGACAGGGCTGCTCCGCTTGGTACCGGCAACATAAAAGTGGGCGGCAATTATGCAGCAAGCATGAAAGCCGGCGTAAGGGCCCACAACGAAGGGTATTCGGCAGTGCTCTACCTCGATGCCCGAGAGAAAAAATACCTCGATGAGTGCGGACCTGCAAATTTCTTCGGGATTAAAGGAAATACCTACGTTACACCAAAATCGGAATCAATACTTCCGTCGATCACGAATAAGAGTTTACGCCAACTGGCACTGGATATGGGCATGACCGTTGAAGAACGTAAAGTACCTGTTGAAGAACTGGCCGAATTCAGTGAAGCAGGCGCCTGTGGCACAGCTGCCGTTTTATCGCCTGTACGCAGCGTGGTGGATGCCGACTTAAACAAGCGCTATTTTTATGGGGATGAGCCAGGACCGGTTTGCGTTAAACTTTACAACAAACTGATTGATATTCAATACGGTTGTGAACCCGATCCGCATGGCTGGGTAACAATAGTTGAGTAACATTAAACAAGCAGGTTATTTCTTCTTATCTCGTATTAGTGCTAAATAAGTAATCGTCGCTTTCGATATCGGGTATCTGAAAATTCCTGCAGTAAAAAACTTCAAGTCTTAGTTCTTTTCTGCCTCCACGAATAATATCGATGTCATCTATTCTGGTGATCGAATCGAAATATTGTTCAACTGCTGGTTGTTTGTTTTTCTCAGGGAAGCGTATAATTACAGCATCGTTGCCTAAAAGCGCCAGGGGGTTTTGGTACAGATTGTAGTTGCTGATACTTTGGTCGAAAACAACCAAAGGTTTTTTACAGCGCAATGCCCAGTCGGTTTTTCCGGCCTGCCACCAGCGCACGCCACCAATAAAAACGTCGGGATTGGCCATCCAGCCTTCTTTTTCGAAACGTTCGCGTATTTCATCAAAATCAACCCCCTCAAGTGTAGGATCAAAGCTTCCACCTGTAAGTTCTGTTATTTTCCCGGGGCCGTAAAACTGCCAGAAACCTGTATTCATATGACCAATAAGCACGGTAGAAAAAAGAATCAACAGAGTGGAACTATAAATAATTTTTCTCTTTACAGTCAAGGCATTTTTTTTCCATTGTTCTGCAAAATAACCTCCGAGTGGGACAAACAAAACCAGATAACCTGGAGCCTGCCAGTGGAAGCGGTACTGGGTATCGGCCCAAAGCGTAATAAGGGTAAAAAACAGAATGGGGATTACTGCCAGCCAAAAAAGCAAAGCATGCCTTGTATCCCTTTTCATGCCTGAAATTGTCCTGAAAAGTTGCCTCATAAGCCACCACCATATCCAGGGGAATAGCCAGATAGCCTGCCCTGCAATATTTCTTAAAAACCATTCGGGATGCAGTGACAGTTTCTCACCAGGAAGCGCCCTTGATAACTGGAGTGAAAAAGAAACCCATCCATTCTGGCTGTTCCAGACCAAAACCGGGAGAATGGTAATAACATAAAGAATCAATGCAATGTAAGTCCCTGGATGTTTAAACCAAAATCGGTACTTTTTATTTGTCAGTAAAAAAAGAAATATTCCGGCAACAAGGAAAACCGAATGGTATTTAGAAAGTGTGGCAAGTCCTACGCTTAAACCTAATAACGCCCACAATAAATATTTTTTCCCATTGCTCAAATCGGTTTTTGGCAACAATAGTTTTACTGCCAGCCATACCGAAAGTATCCAGAAAAACATTAGCGGTGCATCGGGCTGAAACCAAACAGCATCGGGAAGTGTGAAAATAAATGATAGATTTAAAAAAATGGCTGCAAATAAACCTGCCAAATCGTTAAACAGATGCCGCGCAGTAAAAAAAACCAGCATGCTGGTTCCTGCAAAAAGGGCAATAGCCGGGAAACGTAAGCCCAAATGGTTAAATCCGAATACCTTTACCGAGAAATGGCTAAGCCAAAAGAATAGCGGAGGATGGTCAATGTACCCGAAACGTACATCAAACACACCTCTTGCGTTATACGATTCATCAACTCCAAGGCCTGTACTTGTAGCTATTACTATACGAACAATGAAAAGCAAAAAACATATTGCAAGACATAAACTGAAGGGGGTGAAAAAATTCCTCCTGAACATATCACTTTTGCGTTTAGTCACTCCCGGCCATTAAACGGTTAACTTCAATCCAGAAATCGTGATCAGAAACCAGCTCTTCGTAATACTGCCTTTTATTAACAGGTTCAACCTTTGTATCGTTTACCGATATTACCTTTATGTCGGTTTTTAACTGATTGATGTTTCCCTCTTTGTCGAAAAAGTTTTTTGTAAGGGTGACCGACTCCAGGCAATATTTACCCTTGTAATTTTTATATGTTGTACAATAAGCATAATCAACATCGAGCATGGCTTTTTCGGGCGGAGGTGCTATAGAGCGTCCAAGCAGGCTGTTCCGTTCCGATTTGATATGGGTTTCGTTTTTTAATACAATATTGTTGTTATATGTAATATATATTTTCCCTTGATAGGAAGTGGCATACAGGTCGCCGGTACGGCTCAATTCAGGTTTTGCCAGCTTGTAGGCAATTACATAAACCGAATCGTTTTCTGTTTTTTCACGGCCAATAAGTTCAAGGTCGAACTCGTTAAGGAAAACCTGGTCGAGAATATTTTGAGGCGAACGTACAATATCAAGGTTAAGCAATTCGTCAAGATATGTGGTCCCTTCTTCAAGCTTCACAACATCAAAATTTCGTTGAACGTTTATCAAACGGTAGTTACGCGAAGAATAAGCATCGTGGGTTTGCCCATAACCTTTTTCATCGTAAGTCAACACAGTTGCACTTCTTTTCTCATTGGGCTTTTGATTGATGGTTAACTCACTTTCGTATAAAACCAGGTAATTGTGAGGCTTGTTGAGGTAATTCTCTTTTACTTTTCCCGATGCATCCCTGATTATCCGGTATAAAACTTTCGACTGGGCGCTAATGTCAATATCTTCAATTCCGTAGCTTAAGGGATCCATATAAACAGTGTTTACCCTATCGTTTAAAAACTGCGAAACAGGTGCAGTAAAATTCCTGTAACCGATAGCCGAAAAATATATCTGATTTCCGATATATTCCATAGGGACATTCAAAACAAACTCGCCACGGTAATTACTTGCAACACCTATCATGGTCCCCTGTATTCCGATATTTACAAAAACCAGTTGTTCGCCCGTACCCGAATCAACAATCTTCCCCATGATCATCTGATGATTTTGTCCAATGACTGACAGGCTGGTCAAAAAACAGAAAAATGTACCAATTATTAGCTTTCGAATCATAATAAAACAGCTTTCTTCAAAATTAAACACAATTTTCCATTAATAGAACCTTTTGATGCGTATGTTTATTTTTAAATTTGTACTATATTGATACAGATCAAAATTTGCTGATATAAACTATAATTTATGAAACCTTTCAAGTTTGTATACAAAATACCGTTAATCGCAATATTTATGTTTTTTATACTTTCTTCATGCGTTTCAAAAAGAAAGTATATTGAACTGGAAGATTCGCGCAACAGGGCTGAACAACGGATAAGGGAGTTGACTGATGAAGTTGACAGGCTTAAAACTGAATTCAACGATAAAAAGAACGAGTTCCATTACAACAACAATACCAAAGAGAATTACATCGATTCGTTAAACCGTACCATAATCAGGTTACATACCGATTTGTCGAATAAAGATGAAAGCATAGAAGACCAGATTTTCACTTTTCAGGTTGAAAAGCGGAGGCTCAACCAACTATTGGCCGATAAAGACAAGGAGATCAGAAACCTGAACCGTGAGTCGAATGCCCTGAAATTGCAAATTGATGATTTAAACCGCGAAGTTCAGGACATGTCTTTTAACCTTAAAAACTCCGACAGTTCAACCCGGTCACTCGAACGTCAGTTGCAGGTTAAAGAGCAGGAATTAAACGACCTTCAGTCGAAGTACAACCGATGCCAAAGGGATATTGCTGCTTTAAATGCGAAAATTTCGGAACAAAAACAGGATATTGAGCGGCTTACCAACAATGTAAATTTGCTTAAAGCACAATTAGGGCAGTGAAAACTAATAGAGATTTTTTTGCCTGGGTTGGATATTATTATCATACAAAGCGAAATCACAAGTATTGGCATGTTGCCTTTGTGAAATAACAATTTTATGCACATGAAACGGTTTATCCCTCTGTTGTTTTTAATTACTTTACTTTTTGCTTCCCATGCTGCTGAAACCGACAGTATCTCGTTAATCATTGAAAAACATATTGATGAGACTGATCCTCCGCTGCCCGAATTGTCTGTGCTTATCGATGAGCCCCTGAGCAATGTGTCGATATGCAAAGGGCCAGGGAATTCGTTTTATCTTACAGGTACTTCAGGCAATTCGAACGGTGTAAATGAAGGAATCAAGGTTTGGACATCGAAAGACCTGAAAAACTGGTATCCACTGACCATTAAAGGTTATGTATGGACTTTTGAAAACGACGGCAAAAACTGGCAAAAAGAAATTATCTCGGCCAACGGGATTAAAAAACGTGCCATTATAAACCCAGGAATATACTTCATAAAAAATAATTTTTGGATTACCTATACCCTCACAAATACGAATTATTCGGGCATATTGAAAAGCATATCGGGGAATGCCTCGGG
>JAFGEV010000218.1 GCA_016931385.1 Prolixibacteraceae bacterium | reverse complement strand
TTGCCGTTGGGCTGAAATAAGCAGTCCTTTCAGGACGCAATGATTTTGCATGTTATAAAATTCAGGGAAAAATAAATTCATTCAATAAGTGGTTTTTTTAGGATGTCCGAATTGTAACTAATTGTGAAAAATACCCGGGCTGAAAGCCCAGTTCAATTCAACCCGGCGGCAACGTCCCGGGGCTCTGAACAAACCAATCGCAAAGTGCGCCCTGAAAGGGCAATTTAATCTGCCCACCTGAAGCTAACAAATCAATTTATGATCTTTTCTGACTCACAAGGCTTTAATCTTTCGTTTTAATTTCACAATCAATGATCATTCGCTATTTTAGCATTGCATACAAGTAAACATTTATTTACCTTTGCTTCAAAATCCTGGACTATGAAATGCTCTGAAATGTTTCGAATATTATTACAAGATGGATGGTATATTGTTTCTCAGACTGGTTCACATATCAAAATGAAACATGAAATAAAAGAGGGCACTATTATTTTTCCAAATCACGGAAGCCAGGAATTGGGTAAGGGATTGGAACAGAAAATAAGAAAAGATGCAGGTTTAAAATAAGTAGCAATGGAAAGAAAAGACAAAATAATCAGGTTTATTATAGAAAAAACCGACACAGGGTATTCGGCTTATGCCGCCGATTTCTCAATATTCACCACAGGACAAAGTATTACTGAACTTCAAAAAAACGCTTTTGAAGCAGCCAATCTGTATTTTGAAGAAAAGCAGGAAACCATTGCCTACAAAGATTTAAAGTTTGAGATCGATCTTCAACAATTCTTCAAATATTACAATGTTTTAAATGCCAGGTTTCTAGCCCGAAAAATCGGGATGAACCCGACCCTTCTTTCCCAATATGTAAACGGAAAAAAGAAACCATCAGAAAAGCAAGCAGAAAAAATCATAGAAGGAATTCATCAAATCGGAAATGAACTTTCCGAAATCAGCCTGATCTATCCTAAATGATGAGTCTGATATTGGAAGATATTTGGACTTCTCAAATTGCACTTTCAGGGCGCTTGTTTATAACTTCAATTTTTGCCCAAGGCGTTGTCGTTGGGCTGAAATCACTCGTCCTTTCAGGACGTTAATTTCCTGCAAGTTAAAAATCGGGAATAATATGTAAAAGGGATCTAAGGTAACTATTTTGTTTTTTTACGGATAACAACAGACAGGAATATTAAGAATCCTGGGAATTATTCGGGCTGAAAGCCCAGTTCAATTCAACCTAGTGGCAATGCCCTGGAGCACTGAACCGGCCAATCGCACAGTGCGCCCTGAAGGGACAATTCAATCTGCCCAAACGTATTGTAAAAAATTATTTTCATTCATGTTGTTTATTTAAA
Organism: Prolixibacteraceae bacterium; assembly: GCA_016931385.1. GTDB lineage: Bacteria > Bacteroidota > Bacteroidia > Bacteroidales > Prolixibacteraceae > DAIMEA01. The sequence continues at coordinate 17,931 of JAFGEV010000218.1, read as the reverse complement.
CAATTCCTTGAATAATGTCATTTCAAACCTGAATTTTTTAACTTTGAAAGAGCACAACCATTTCAAACATTATGATCATCCGCGACTTCACCGATAACGACCTGTACAAGTTCACTACCCTGAACGCCATTATGAAGAAATTCCACAAAGCTGAGGTCGCCTACCAGTTCATTAACAGGGGTAATACACCATTCCCCGATGATTTTGCAAATGCCCTTCGCGATGAAGTAAATGCAATGCAAGGTCTTAGTTTAACCCCTGAAGCCGAAAGTTTCATCAGGCAGCAATGCCCTTATTTCGATAACGAATTCATTGTTAAATTACGCGATTTCCGTTTTAATCCCGACGAAGTAAGAATCAGTCAGCACGGCACGGATCTTTCCGTTGACATCAGGGGTAAATGGTGGAGAACAGTATTGTGGGAAGTGCCTGTTTTGGCCATCATTTCCGAGCTCTATTTCCAGATGACCGGACAAAAGCCGGATGATTTTAAGCCCCGTGCAATTGAAAAATCGAAAGAATTTGCTGCCATTGGTGCACATCTTACTGACTTTGGTACCCGCCGCCGCTTTTCGTTCAATGTTCATGACAAGGTCATTGCAATCATGAAGGAACACATGGGAAACTGCCTCGACGGTACAAGTAACGTGTACCTGGCCATGAAACATGGAATAAAACCTATTGGCACCCATCCACACGAATGGTTTATGTACCACGGAGCCCATTTCGGATATAAAAACGCGAACAATGAAAGCCTGAAAAACTGGGTGGATGTATACAAGGGGAAACTGGCCATAGCCCTCACTGACACCTACACCTCGGATAATTTTTTTCAGAATTTCAGCAAAAGATATTCAGAAATCTTTTACGGCTTACGGTGGGACAGCGGCGATCCGTTTGAATTTACCGATAAGGCAATAAACCATTATTCGAAGTTTGGTATTGACCCGCGGGAGAAAATCATTGTATACAGCGATGCACTGAACCTCGAAAAAGTGAAATCCATACGGAAATATGCAGGCGGAAAGGTGAAGGATTTATATGGAATTGGCACCTGCCTGACCAACGATGTTGGCGTAACGCCCCTGAACATTGTTATTAAAATGACAGCAGCTAAACCAGAAGGATTTTCGGATTTTGTGCCTGTCGTAAAATTGTCGGATGTGGTGGAAAAAAACACGGGCGTTTCAAAAGAAATAAAAGCCTGCTTGAAGGCTATAGAGCAGGTTCAGTAAAAATGGAAACAGTATGAAAGTAAAAAATGCGCTTTTAATCATCGATGCCCAATTCGATTTTTGTAATCCAAAAGGTTCGTTGTTCGTTGAAGGGGCCGATGCTGATATGAAACGGCTGGCAGCCTGGATCAAAACCAACAAGCATAAAATTGGCCATATCACATTGACTCTCGATAATCATCCGGTGAACGATATTTCCCATCCATCGTTCTGGCACGATGCCGGAGGGAATTTCCCCAAACCCTTTACACCCATATCTGCAAACGATATTCATATGGGGAAATGGGTGCCCAGGTTTTTCCGGGAGGAAGCAATTCATTATGTCGAATCGCTGGAAGAACAGGGAGAATTTGGCCATTATATCTGGCCGTATCATTGCCTGATCGGATCGCACGGTGCTTCCATCGACAAAACCATTATGGAAGCACTCATTGAATGGTCGTGGGATGGGAAGTATTATCACACCATTCTCAAAGGAACAAATCCGCTTACGGAGCATTTTGGGGTTTTCAGGGCCAACATACCTATACCCGGCCAACCCGAAACCCAACTGAACGAACAACTTATCGATTCCCTCAGAAAATTCGATACGATATTTCTGGCGGGTGAGGCCCGTTCGCATTGTGTGGCCAACAGCCTGAAACAGGTTATGGACGAAGCCCCCTCACTTATTGAAAAGCTGGTCATTCTCGACGATTGCATGTCGGATGTTGCCGGGATGGGGCATTTGGGCATCCCGATATTTGAACGGGCACGCGAGATAGGGATACGTTTTTCAAGCACGAAAGCGGCTTTGTCAAAATAGTGTTTTTTGATTTTATGACTGGAATTCCGGTACATCGCTTTGCATTTAACCCGATAAATTCGAAACTCAGTATAAAAAATATGAATCATTCTATTTTCACAAAAGCATTGGTCTTATTCTTTATTGTAACTGCTTTTGTCTCCTCAGCTCACGGACAAACGAAAAAAGAGGATCATAAAAAAAGTATCCGCACTTTTCCCGGGGACATCCCAGAAGGAACCGTTCCCGAAATTACAGCTCCCCAAAACATCCTCATAAACGACGGGCAGTTTACCGACCCCACAGGCCGAAATTTATTTTTGCGCGGCATCAACCTGGGCGGAAGTTCAAAAGTCCCTTATGAACCCGATGGTGCAACACACATTCGTGAAGGTTTTTTCAACGGTAAGAATGTTTCTTTTGTTGGACGCCCTTTCCCCCTCGAAGAAGCAGATGAACATTTCGAAAGACTCAAAGCATGGGGTTTCCATTTCGTTCGTTTTTTGGTTACCTGGGAGGCCATTGAGCACGAAGGGCCGGGAATATACGACGAGGAATATCTAGCCTATGTGAAAGCCATTGTAACGAAAGCCAATGATTATGGCATTAACCTGATCATCGATCCGCACGAGGATGTGTGGAGCCGCTATTCGGGAGGGGATGGAGCTCCGCTCTGGACTTTCGAAATCATCGGTATGGATGTGACCAAATTTCAGGAAACCGGGGCAGCCATTGTCCACAATGTTTATGGAGATCCGTTTCCGAAGATGATCTGGTACACCAATAATTACAAGCTGGCGGCATCAACCATGTTTACCCTTTTCTTTGGAGGAAACGATTTTGCCCCCAAAACGAAAGTTGATGGAATACAGGTACAGGATTATCTTCAACAGCATTACATCAACGCCTTGCTTCAACTGGCAAAGGAATTAAAAGGTCTGCCCAACGTGCTTGGCTTAGAACTAATGAACGAACCCTCGGCCGGATACATTGGCATCAGCGATATCACGAAACCTTACGATACCGAAGTGATTGGCGATGCACCCACCCCCTGGCAGAGTATTTTGCTGGGGGAAGGCGTACCGCAAGAAGTTCAGCGTTATCGAGTAGGGGCTGTTTCCTTAATAAGCGACGGTAAACGAATTTTGAATAAGGAAAAAGTATCGGTTTGGAAAAACGGGGAACCCGGTGTGTGGATACAAAATGGAGTGGGGAAAAAATTGGCTGACGGATCATGCCAACTTACTGATTCGGCTTACTTCTCCTGGGTTAATGGACAAGAAGTCGATTTCAATGAAATGTATTACAAGCCTTTTGTCCTGAAATTTGCCGAAGCCATCAGGGCCATTGATCCAACATGGGTTATTGTTGTAGACAATGTACTTTCGCCCTACCCGCTTGAACTCCCCATGCTGAAGGACATTGAAGGCATACAATGGGTAAACGGCTCGCACTGGTACGACGATGTTACGCTGGTTAAAAAGCAATACATGCCGTTTTTGGGTTTATACGAAAGGGAAGTGGTTTTTGGAAAGCGGAAGGTTTTCAACGCTTTTGTAAAAACCCTGGGCAATATGGTTGAAGAAACCCGTGAACGTTTTGGAAATGCACCGCTTTTTTTGGGAGAGTTTGGCATACCTTTCGACATGAACGGGGCAAAGGCTTACCGAACAGGAAATTTCACCGCACAAACCAAAGCGCTTGACCGCAGCTTTCGTGCAGCAGAGAAAAACCTTTTAAGTTATACTTTATGGAACTACACGGCCGACAATACCAACGAACGGGGCGACCAGTGGAATGGAGAGGATCTGTCAATTTTCAGTTTGTCGCAGAAGACAAATCCTTCTGATATTAACTCAGGGGGGAGGGCGCTTGATGCGGCCATACGTCCCTATCCCAAAAAGATCAACGGGAAATTGCTGGAGTATTCGTACAATTATAAAACGAAGGAGTTTCAGGTACGATTCGAGGTTGAGGAACTTTCAGATTATCCTACCGAGCTGTTTTTGCCTGAATACGTGTATGGCGATGCATTCAGGTTAATTGCTGAAACCGGGCGCCTGGCTTTCGACAAAAAGGAGCGAATGTTATTGTACTACCCCGGTCGGGCAGGAGAATACAATGTAATTGTAAAACCAACAGGTCGATAAAATAAATACTGGTTTTCTAAATTTTGAAATAGTTTGCGTTATAAAAATATCCAAGGTTTAATGAAACGGTGAATGTGAGTTCGAAAGTCATGGTCATGGGTACGGCTTTCGCGTTGTCAAAATTTCTTGTAAACTCAATAATACAATGAATACTATTGTCATAAAAAGTGTTAACCATATCGTCCAATTCGCCTGCCTGAATAAAAATTTGGCGGTTCCCATAAAGGTTTGTATCAGTATAAGGATTTTGCATGGCCTCAAATTGTACCTGAAAAACATCTAAAAAACCAAAATCCTTAACATTCTGGTTGCCTGTAGTATTTTTTAACTGTATCAATGGTGCATGATAATGCCATGAAATGAGCCTGACTTCATCTAAAGAGGGATGAATCATTTTACCATACGCCGAATGAGCATTTAGCGTATCCTCGTAAGGTATCGGAATATCCACCTCTATTTTTTCGTATAAATCGTGAAAATCACTTTCATCGAGCGAAAATGTATAACTTCCCGACACAGATGTCCAAACTACCTTAGCAGCTTCCTGTTTGTGATAGTCATTTTCAGCAAAGGAATTACAGCCTACCAAAAAAATACCAAGTAAAACAATAATTACGTATCGCATTGTGTTGATGTTTAAATTTTTCCAACCAACAATGTAAAGCTTTGTAATTAAATTATCAAATTGTGGAAGGAAATATTTTTGTGCAAATTAATTAAGTATCGGCATAATCTTCGGTTCGCTAAGCAACATTTCCGGTTTGGCCTTTTTAATTTCTGCAATAGATGCCTCAATCTGCCCCAGTGTTGTAGGCATGGTCACCACCGAAAACATGGCTTTTTCGCCGGTATGCCGATTATGGCTTACCGTTTCGATGTTGATATCCTGCTCACCGATAGCTGTTGTGATAAAGCCTGTTGTGCCAGGTACATCGGCTGTATGGAACGTAATGATATACGGAAAGATAAATTTTCTGGGATCTTCAATCTGCCTTTCCTGTTGCAATGCTGTGTTTCGAATATTTTCTCCGTAGCGGGCGATGAAAACGATATCTGAAACAACCGACATGGCCGTTTCGCTTGACCCGGCTCCTGCCCCAACCAGAATGTGGATACCTGAATATTTATTATTGATGCGTATGGCGTTGGTGGCGCCATTTACTTCGGCCAAAAAATTGTTATTTTTCACCATCATAGGGCGAACGGTTGCATAAATATTCCCGTTTACTTTTTTTACATACCCGATCAGCTTTATTTTTGCATCAATTTCTTTTGCAAAATCGATGTCTTCTTTTTCGATGTTTTCAATTCCGATAATAGCGAGGTCCTCCATGGAAACATCGATGCCATATGCGAGTTTTGTAAGCAAAATCAATTTATGGGCTGCATCGCCCCCGCTAATGTCAAGGGTAGGATCGGCTTCGGCATACCCGTTTTCCTGTGCAAATTTCAGGGCTTCACCAAATTCAAGGTTTTCATTTTGCATCCGGCTTAATATATAATTGCTGGTACCGTTCATGATACCCGATATTGAGAGAATTTTATCGCCTGATAAATTTTCTTTTATGTTTTTTACAATTGGGATGGCTCCACAAACAGCTGCTTCGAAGCCAATTTTTACCCCTTTGTTTTCGGCAAGATCAAAAATATCTTTTCCGCGTTCGGCCAGCAGGGCTTTATTAGCTGTAACCAGGTGTTTGCCTGAATGAATAATGTCAAGACACAATTGATGGACAAAATCACTTTTACCGCCAATGGTTTCAATAACCAGGCCGATATCTTCCGATTTAATTATTTCGTTAATATATTCTGTTGCTTCTTCGCTTGTAATGTCTTTCCCTCCTCCGCAAAAGAGTTTGGGAGAGATGCCAAATCTTTTTGAAGCAATTGTCGGTTTCAGTTCAACAATTTTTTTTAAAACAATTTTTTTTGAAGCACGCGTATTTATTTCACCATTCATTTCAGAAATGATACGGGCAACACCTCCTCCTACTGTTCCGCAACCCAGAATGGCAATATTTAATTGTTTCATTTGTGCAAAATTTTATGGTTTTCAAAAATTATCGAAATATAATAATTTTTACGGGTGCACTTTATCCTGTTTGTAAGATTGACAAAGAGTCTTTAAACCATTATGAAAGGGAATGGTTGAAATTAGTCACACGATTAGGTCGTTTTAACATTCATTTTTTGATGTTCGTCAAATAATAATGGCTGTTCGTGTAAAAAGAACAAGTTGCACTGGAAAAGAAGCTAAAAGTGCCGTAATTTTGAGTAACCTAAAATCACCAGCTATGTTATACTTATTAATCGCATTTGGAATTTTTTTAATGGCTGTAGGCATTGCATTTATTGCTGAAGCTAGGCACAGCCATAAGGTTCATTAAAAATATGAACCATATTGTGTTTCCTGCTAAAACTGTATAAGTACAGTTCAAGTGAATTTTTGCCTCAATGTTGAGGCTTTTTTATTTTCAGTAAATTTGTCAGAAATAACATTGATTGCTGAAGAATCCATGGTACTATTTCCAAATGCAAAAATCAATATTGGCCTTGAGGTTTTAAGAAAACGGCCCGATAATTTTCATGATCTTGAAACAGTTTTCTATCCGATAAAGTTGTGCGATATTCTTGAAATTACACAAGTAGGCAAGTTTGCCTTTTCTTCTTCAGGGCTGAGTGTCGGGGATTGCGAAAACGATAACCTGGTTGTAAAAGCCTATTCGTTATTAAAAGAAAGGTATAATTTATCTCCTGTAAAAATCCACCTGCATAAAATAATCCCAACAGGAGCAGGGTTGGGAGGGGGTTCTTCAGATGCTGCATACACTTTAATCGCTTTGAATAAGCTTTTTAATCTTAATCTGTCAAACAGGGAATTGACAGAACTGTCATTGGTTTTGGGAAGTGATTGTGCTTTTTTTATTAGGAATGAACCAGTTTTTGCACAGGGTAGGGGAAATATTTTCTCAGATATTCAGGTTAATCTAAGCACTTATAAGATAATTGTATTGAAACCCTCCTGTTCAGTTTCTACGGCTTCTGCCTATAAAAACATACAGCCAGAAGCAGCCGGGATTTCTTTGCCTGATATTATAAAGGAAAATCCAGATGTATGGAAAGGAAAGGTAGTTAACCGTTTTGAGGAAACTGTTTTTCCCAGCTACCCCGAAGTTGGAAACATCAAACAAAAACTTTACGAACAAGGAGCTTTATATGCTTCAATGTCGGGAAGCGGGTCGGCTGTTTTTGGAATTTTTAAAAAGAATGCAGGTAACTTTAAAGAGCAATTCCCCGGTTGTTTTTACTGGGAAGAATAAAAAAGCCGGTTAAAACCGGCCTTTCTTTATGCTATTTCAATCATTAAATAATTTTTAGGAACTTTCTCATCAGGTTTTATATATACCTTCTTTATTTTTCCATCAAAGGGCATTAGTATCTGGTTTTGCATTTTCATTGCTTCAAGTATCAGCAATGTTTCGCCTTTTTTAACCATCTGCCCGCTTTTTACCAATACATCGATAACTGTTCCGGGAATAACAGTGAGAATCTTTTTTGGATCATGAGGTTCCCATTTTTTTCGGTTTTGGAACTTACTGGTAATATTTGTAAGGTATTTACCGCTACCAATCAACAATGTAGGATACTCTCCATAAATGTTATCATCGTTTACATCCATAGTGAATAAATTTAAAATGGTGGAATTCCATGTTTCTTGCGAGGCATCTGTACCGATTTGTTTTCTGAAACATCAAGGGCATGTAACAGCATCGACCTGGTTTCGGATGGTTCAATTACCTGGTCGACATAACCTTTTGCAGCGGCAACAAACGGGTTGGCGAATTTCTCTTTATATTCTTCAATTTTCTGTTTTCGCATTGCCTCAGGATCTTCAGCTTCCATAATTTCTTTACGGAATACAATATTGGCAGCGCCTTCGGGGCCCATAACGGCAATTTCGGCTGTTGGCCATGCAAAAACGAAATCGGCCCGTAAATGGCGGGAGTTCATGGCGATATAACCACCTCCATATGCTTTGCGGATAATGACCGTAATTTTTGGCACTGTTGCTTCGCTATAGGCATATAGGATTTTTGCACCGTGGCGGATGACCCCCATGTGTTCCTGGTCTACTCCGGGAAGGTATCCGGGCATATCTTCCAGTGTGATGATCGGGATGTTAAAAGAATCGCAGTACCTGATGAAACGTGCAGCTTTGTCGGAACTGTCGCAATCGAGCACACCGGCAAGCACTTTTGGCTGGTTGGCAACAAACCCGCAGGTTTTACCATCCAATCGTCCGAAACCAATGACAATGTTTGGTGCGTACATTTCCATTATTTCGAAAAACTCTGAACCATCTGTTATCGACTTGATGATGTCTTTAATATCGTAGGGATACCTTGGGTTGGATGGAACAATATTATCGATATTGTATTTTTTTAACGGTTCGCGGGGTTCTTTTTTTTGTGCTTTTTCGGTATTGTTTCTGGGTATGTAATCAATAAGCTTCTTTATCTGCTCAAAACAATCCTGCTCGCTTCTTGCATAAAAGTGAGCATTCCCCGATATTTCGCAATGCACTTTAGCACCGCCAAGTTCTTCCATCGAAATTTCTTCGCCAAGAACCGTTTTGATTACATTCGGTCCGGTGATAAACATTTTGGAAATATTTTCAACCACGAAAACAAAATCGGTCAATGCCGGAGAATATACAGCCCCCCCAGCGCATGGCCCCAGAATTACGGATATTTGCGGGATAACACCTGAGGCAATTGTATTTCGGAAAAAGATTTCTCCATATCCGGCCAGCGAATTCACCCCCTCCTGGATACGGGCACCTCCCGAGTCGTTGATCCCGATAAGGGGAACACGCATTTTCAGGGCGTGGTCCATGATTTTCGTAATTTTCCGGGCATGCATCAATCCTAAGGATCCACCAGCAACAGTGAAATCCTGTGCGTATATGCATACAGGCAATCCATATATTGTGCCTGTACCGGTTATTACACCATCTCCATGAAGTACCTTTTTGTCCATGTCGAAATCACGTGCTAGGTGCTCAACAAAAAGGTCGTACTCATGAAAAGAATTTTCGTCAAGGATGTACAAGATACGCTCACGGGCTGTAAGTTTTCCCATGGCCACTTGCTTTTCAATGGCTACATCACCACCTCCTTTTTGTGCCTCAATCTTCCTTTTGCGAAGATCCTGGATGTTTCTTTTTAATGACATAAGATTTGTTTTAATAAAACCTGATTATTTATTAAAAAAGAATCCGGTCGAATAATTTGCGGGTTCAAAATTAAAAACTTTCCTGCTTTACCAATGAAAAAGGCAAAAATAATATGATTTTCAGTAGAAGATTTCTTTGAAAATGGTGATTAAGACACTGAAAATTAACAGCATATAGTTGCCTGATGTATGACGCCTTTACCTGGCAGCCCAGCGGTAAATAAAAAATGCAACAATACCATATACAATATTTGGGATCCACATCGACAATAATGGAGATACAGCGCCGCTTAGAGCAAATATTTTTGTAACCTGCATAAACATTAAATAGGTAAAACTCAGGGCAAGGCCAATGCCCAGGTGAAGCCCAAGCCCCCCCCGTATTTTTCTTGAAGCTATCGAGGCGCCAATCAATGCAAGAATAAATGATGAAAATGGCACTGCTGCCCGCCTGTGCCGCTCAACTTCGTACTGTTCAAGCGCGCCAACACCTCTGAGCCTTTGCTGTTTTATGAAGCCGATTAGCTCGTTAAGGTTCATTATTTCAACATCTTCCTTACTCGTTTTAAATTCATCAGGCAAAAGGGCAATAGTTGTATCCTTTTTTTCTCCTGTTGTAATTTCTTCACGGTCGCTGTAAATATCCCTGATCACATAGTTAGAAAGTGTCCAGATTTTTCGTTCACGGTCCCAGCGGATAAAATCAGCTGTTAATTTCGAAACTAACTTACGGCCTTCAAACTTTTCAATAGAAAATTTCCGCCCATAATCATTGTTTGAATCGAAGCGTTCCATGTATATGTATATGTCAGGTTCAATCTGCCGGTGAATATCCCTGTCGCGGTTCGAAGGCTTCTTTTTTATATAGTTGTACTGAAATTGAATTCGTTCATTATTGGCAGGGGGAATAATATAATTTCCAAGCATATATGATAATATGCAAATTGCCAGCGCTGAAATCATGTAAGGCATCATTAAACGCCTGAAACTTACACCGCTGCTTAATATGGCAATAATTTCGGAATTGAAGGCCATTTTTGAAGTGAAAAAGATAACAGCAATAAAAATGAACAGACCGCTGAATAGGTTGACAAAGTAAGGGATGAAGTTCAGGTAATAATCAAAGATGATTGCCCTGAGTGGCGCTTCGTTTTCAATAAAATCATCAATTTTTTCACTAATATCGAATACAATGGCAATACCAATGATCAGTGCAATGGCGAAAAAAAATGTTCCCAGGAACTTTCTGATTATATAGAGATCGAATTTTTTAAATATACGTATTCGCATCTGTTGCTTTTATAAAATAACCTTAAAGTTTTTTGTTCAAACGGTTAACCATTTTGGCTTTCCAGCTTGCATAATTATTTTTTAAAATTTGCCTTCTGGCCTCACCGGTCAGCCAGATGTAAAATGCCAGGTTGTGAATACTGGCTATTTGTGCGCCAAGCATCTCTTTCGAAATGATCAGATGCCTTAAATATGCCCGGCTGTAAGCATGGTCAACATACGAAGTACCATCGGGATCGACTGGGGTAAAATCATCTTCCCATTTTTTGTTTCGTATGTTAATTGTACCTTCTTTTGTAAACAACATGCCGTTACGGCCATTTCGGGTGGGCATCACACAATCGAACATGTCAACACCCCTGTCAATGGCCTCAAGTATGTTTATTGGCGTACCCACGCCCATTAAATAACGGGGTTTATCTTCCGGTAGTATATCGTTAACCACCTCAATCATTTCATACATTGTGGTTTCTTCTTCGCCAACGGCCAAACCCCCAATGGCATAGCCATCGCTTTGGTATTGCTTTACATGGTTGGCTGCATTTTTTCTCAATTCGGGATATACACATCCCTGAACAATGGGGAAAAGCGATTGCTCATATCCATATTTTGGCGTTGTATTAGCGAAATGGGTTATGCACCTGTCTAACCATTTCTGTGTAAGGTCAAGCGATTTTTTTGCATAGGCAAAGTCAGCATCTCCGGGAGTGCATTCGTCGAAGGCCATGATGATGTCTGCCCCGATCGACCTTTGTATGTCGATTGAGTTTTCGGGGGTGAACATGTGGAACGAGCCATCGATGTGTGACTGGAATTTTACGCCTTCTTCGGTTAGTTTACGGATATCGCCCAATGAAAAAACCTGGAAACCCCCGCTGTCGGTCAGTATGGGTTTGTCCCAACCATTAAACTTGTGCAAGCCGCCTGCTTTTTCAATTATTTCAATGCCGGGGCGGAGATACAGATGGTAGGTGTTCCCCAGAATAATTTGTGCTTTAATATCTTCTTTTAGCTCTTTTACATGTACACCTTTAACAGAGCCGGCTGTCCCTACAGGCATAAACATTGGTGTTTCTATTTCACCATGCGGGGTTTTCAGAATGCCTGCCCTTCCCTTCGTGTTTGTTGATGTATGTAATAGTTGATATTCCATGTATGCCTTAAAATCCGGACAAAATTATTAAAAATTTGCAGAAGCCTTTGGTATAAAAACTTTTTTGCCAGGAAGGGGTTTGTGCCCTTTTCTGAATTTTATTACGAATTAAAATAAACCAGATCGTAACCAATAAAAAAAATTCGTACATTGAACCTGCTTCAAAACACAAACTACTGTAAGGAATGGAATCGAAAAAAGAGTTGTCGGACAGGGCGAAAGACGACCTGGTGATGGTTTCGAAAGCGCTCGGGGGCGATGAAAAAGCCTTTGCCCGGCTCATGCTCCGTTATCGCGATTCGGTTTATTACATGCTTCTGAAAATGGTGAGGAATAAAAGCGATGCCGAAGACCTGACACTTGAGGCATTTGGTAAAGCATTTGCAAACCTCAACTATTACTCTCCCGATTTTGCTTTCAGTACATGGATTTTCAGAATTGCCACCAATAACTGTATCGACTTCCTGCGAAAACAAAAAGGCATTCATTTTTCTATCGATAACCTCTCCGATTTCGAGTTTGAAGTGAACGGCACAAAACTAAAATCAAACATTCCAACCCCCGAAGAAGGGATGATCCTGCAACAGCGTTTCGATATGCTTCATTCATATATCGACAAGCTTAAGCCCCACTACAAACAACTGATCGATTTACGCTACTTTAAAGAATATTCATACGAGGAAATTGCAAAAGAGCTAAATTTGCCCCTCGGAACTGTAAAGGTACAGTTGTTCAGGGCACGCAACAAACTCTATGCCCTGCTTGAAGAATCGGACGTAAACAAATGAACGGTATTGAATTAATTCAGAAATACTTCGCGGGGCTTACCTCACAACAGACCGAAAGGTTTTCAGAACTTGAAGGTTTGTACAACGAGTGGAATGCAAAAATCAATGTTATTTCCCGAAGTGACATTGATGAATTGTATACCCGCCACGTGTTGCACTCGCTGGCCATTGCAAAATTCATCAGCTTTAAACCGGGTACATCAATTGTTGATGTTGGTTGTGGGGGCGGTTTCCCCGGCATTCCCCTTGCCATTATGTTTCCCGATGTGCAGTTTACCCTGGTCGATTCAATTGGGAAAAAAATTAAGGTGGTGAATGAAGTATCAGCCGGGCTTGGACTTGGGAATGTAACGGCCATAAATGAACGGGCCGAAAAGCTTCGTGACAGATACGATTTTGTGATCAGTCGCGCCGTGACACAGTTTCCCCGTTTTGTTGCCCTTACAAGGAAATTGGTTTCTAACCAACAAAAGAATTCCTTGCCCAATGGCATTATTTATTTAAAAGGGGGTGACTTTGAGGAAGAACTTGCCGGGTACTTGAATAAGGTTCAGGTAATAAATATTTCAGATTTTTTTGAAGAGCCTTTTTTCGAGACGAAGAAAGTTATTTATTTGCCGCTTAAATGATTATTTTCCACCTGCATAAGTATGTCAATTTTTTGTGTACAATGGTTAATATTCGTTTTTCAGTACAGGTGTGATGCATGTTGAAAAAAATTGAAAGACAGTTAAACAAGTTTTTGCAGTTCGTTTTCAATGTACTTTTCAAGTTGCTGTTTTCCGGGCAGCTTTACCAGGTATTGCTGTACAAACAGGTTCTCGTTCATACCAGCAGTTGCATATTTTACCAGGGCATGGTTTTTTTCGGCCACCAGCAAAATACCGGCGGGCGGGTTGTCGCCCGGTGCGCTCACCTCTTCCTTAAAGTAGTTGAGGTAGGTATTTAACTGGCCGATATCGCCATGCTCGAATGCGCCAATTTTCAGTTCAACCAGCACATGACATTTAAGGATGCGGTGGTAAAATACAAGGTCGACAAAGAAATATTCGTCGCCAATGAGGATGCGTTTTTGCCGGGCTTCAAAACAGAAACCGTTGCCCAATTCGAGGATAAATTGCTGCAGATGGTCGAGCAGGGCTGTTTCGAGGTCCGATTCTTCAACAACATTTTTTGTGTCAAGCTCCAGAAATTCGAATGCATAAATATTTTTTACGATGTCAATTGGCGCCTGTGGTTTGGTTTTTTGAGCTACAAGTTCGGCTAATTTCACAGGGCTTTTTGAAAGGCCGCTTCGTTCGAAATACAGGCTTGTGATCTGGCGTTTCAATTCGCGAACACTCCAGGTTCCTTTTATACATTCCAACTCGTAAAAGGTGCGTTTCAGGTTGTTTTCGATGGGTATCAGCAATTCAAAATGAGAATACGAATGCTGTGTTATTAATTTTTCGGCAGGTACTTCCAGTCCTTTAACGGTTTCAGTCGGTTGGGCGGGAGAGGTTTGGTTTGTGAAAACGGGCGACAGTGTCCCCCGAATTGATCCGGAATTTAAAATGGGGGTCAGTGTCCCCCGAATTGCCCCGGCAAATTGAGGGTATGCCAAATAAAACTGTCTGAACCGTCGCAGGCTTCTATCATCGAGTCCTCTAACCTGCTCAAGTTCACGGGCCAATGATGCCAGTAACGATTGTCCGTATTTTGCACGGTCTTCGCCGTTTTGTTCGAACTCAACAATATAGTACCCGATCAGCCAGTTACGGATGGTCAGCAACTGATTGACGGCTGAAGCGGCGCGTTCCTGTAAGGTTTGGTGTACATTATGAATGGTTGCTATGAGTTTTTTAAAATTTTCCATTTCAGCTAAAATGAATAAAATAGTTAGATCGATTTTATTTAAAGGTAACTAAATTAGCAAATTATTAAATAGTTTTTCCCAGCGAGTAAGGTTTATGTTTAATATGTGATAATTTTTCTGATCTCATTTATTTTCATTTTTTAAAAAAAACTCCAAAAAATTTCACAAAAAGGAATTTTCAGTTATTTTTGCACTCCGTTTTTCAAACAGGTATAAAACAGAATAAAGCATACTCTCATGAAGAGAACATTTCAACCTTCGAACAGGAAAAGAAAGAATAAGCACGGTTTCCGTGAAAGGATGTCGACTGTAAACGGCCGCAAAGTGTTAAAATCACGCAGGGCTAAAGGAAGAAAGAAGCTAAGTGTTTCTGACGAACCACGTCACAAACGTTAGTATTTTCAACTATTTTAAAAGTTTACACGGCAAGGTGAAGACTCTGTTCTTTGCCTTTTTGTGTTTGTATACAGTTGTTTTTCCTCTTTCATGGCTTATTTTTGTGAAAACAAATTTTTGGTTATGCGCTTACTTGAATTCATTAAAAGCAAAACTTTTTTAAAACATATCATATTCATCATCCTGATATTTGGTGTTTTGGTTTATTTCACATTGTTTTTGCTGAAGTTTTATACCCACCATGGTGAAACACTTACCGTACCTGATTTTAAGGGTCTGCCACTGGAAGAAGCAGGCGTTCTTGCAAAAGAATCAAAACTCAGGTTCAAGATCATCGATTCAATATATTACAGGGAAGCTATTCCCGGTACAATTATCGACCAGTACCCGGTGGCTGGATATAAGGCAAAACAAAAACGAATGATATTTTTTACCACAGCTTCTTTTACTCCTGAAAAAGTTGTTGTGCCAAAAGTTATAGATGTTTCTTTCCGCGAAGCACAAAGCAGGCTCGAGATTGCCGGTTTAAAAACAGGCCAGCTAATATACCGCCCCTCAGAATTTTTAAATCTTGTTTTGGAGCAGCAATATAATGGATTACCGTTGCCAGAGGATACGCTTTTACCCAAAGGGACTGCAATTGACCTGGTTATTGGAAAAGGGCTAAGCAACGAAAGGACTGTTGTCCCTGACCTGATGTTCCTGGGACTTGATGAAGCCAAAGTTCTGTTGTACGATTTAAACCTCAATATCGGTGCTTTGGTTTACGATGAGTCGGTGCAAACATATCAGGATACTCTCTATGCAAGAATTTGGAAACAGCTGCCTGAACCTTCAACCGAAGAGTTGGTAGAATTGGGTTTCTCAATCGATTTGTGGTTAACTGTTGATGAGGAAAAACTTTTTCTGACTACGGAAGAACCCATTGAAGACTTTTAGCCTGTGGATGACCGGTACAACGATATTGAAGAAAACGAAGATGGCAGCCTCTACGAACATTTTCGTTTTAAGGCTGATCCCGGACAGAAAATAATCCGTATTGATAAGTTTTTAACCGACAGGCTTGAGGGCACTTCACGAAACAGGGTGCAGCAGGCTGCCGAAGCCGGAAGTATTTTGGTCAACGGCGAAACAGTCAAATCGAACTACAAAGTAAAACCCCTTGATACCATTTCAATAGTGCTTGATTATCCAAAAAGGGAATTTGAGCTTATTCCTGAAAATATACCATTGGATGTGGTTTATGAAAACGATGAGCTGATGGTTGTCAATAAACCTGCAGGGCTTGTAGTGCACCCCGGACATGGAAATTACTCTGGCACCCTGGTTAATGCGATGGCTTACCGTTTTAAGGATTTGCCGATGTTCAATGCCGATGACCCGCGTCCCGGGCTTGTTCACCGCATCGACAAAGACACCTCGGGATTATTGGTTGTAGCCAAAACCGAAAGGGCAAAAAGCAACCTTGCCTTACAGTTTTTCGAGAAGACTACGCAGCGAAGTTATCAGGCGCTTGTGTGGGGTGTGCCCAAAGAACCTGAAGGAACTGTTGAAGGAAACATTGGCCGAAGCCTGAAAAACAGGCAGGTGTACACCGTTTTTCCCGAAGGCGATTTCGGGAAACATGCTGTTACCCATTACAAAGTTCTGGAAGATTTTGGTTACGTTAGCCTTGTTGAATGCAGGCTTGAAACAGGCCGCACCCACCAGATACGCGTACATATGAAATACATCGGGCACCCGCTTTTTAACGATTCAACGTATGGGGGTGATGTGATTCTTCGGGGAACAACTTTCACTAAATATAAACAGTTCGTACAGAATTGTTTTACCTTGTGCCCACGACAGGCGCTTCATGCCAAATCGCTTGGCTTTTTCCATCCGGTCACTAAAGAAAAAATGTTTTTCGAATCGGAACTGGCCAGTGATATGCAGCAACTGGTTGAAAAATGGAGGGGCTATGTGGCCAGCCGGTAATGGGTTCTAGAGGGCATGATTAAAACATATAATAACGTAAACGATTTTCTCAAACTTAACCTCAGCCCCAGTCTTAACCTTATTCTTCACCTCAACCTCAAACTTCTTTATTATCTTTATCACCTCAAATAAAAAATATGCAAAAGAAAAACATTGCTGTTATTTGCGGGGGCGATTCTTCAGAATATATTGTCAGCCTGAAAAGCGGGAAAAATATTTTTGAAAGCATCGACACTGATTTATATAAACCCTGGCTGGTGCGCATGCGCTTTAATGAGTGGGTTGTTCTTGACGGGGAAAAAGTTATTGCTGATGTAAATAAAGCTGATTTCAGTTTTATGGTTAATGGCAACCCTTTCCGTCCCGATTTTGCTTTTATCATGATACACGGCACACCGGGCGAAGATGGAATATTGCAGGGCTATTTCGACTTGATCGGAATACCTTACTCCACGCCCGGAGTTTACACTTCGGCCTTAACATTCCATAAGTTTTTCTGCGACAATTTTCTCAGGGCGTTCGATGTGAAAATGGCCCGATCGGTTTATCTTCAACCGGGCGATAAAATATGTTCCGAAAACATTGTCTGCGAGCTTGGCCTCCCCATGTTTATAAAACCCAGCGCCGGGGGTTCAAGCTTTGGCGTTACAAAAGTTAAAACCGAAAAACAGATATTACCTGCAATCGAGGCAGCTTTTAAAGAAAGCAACGACTGCCTTATTGAAGAATTCATCGACGGTATGGAACTGGCTGTTGGCGCTTGTGAAATGGAAGGTGAGATTGTGCCGTTTTTGCCAACCGAAGTGATCCCCAATGGCGAGTTCTTCGATTATAACTCGAAATATCAGGTTGGTGGCGCTACCGAGATTACCCCGGCCAGGTTACCCGAAGAAAAAATTAAAGAATGCCAGGAACTTACCGTGAAGCTTTATAAACTCACAGGTTGTAAAGGTATCGTAAGGATTGACTACATTCTTAAGGAGAATGACTTTTATTTTCTCGAAATCAATACAGTTCCCGGAATGACCCACACCAGTTTCATTCCCCAGCAACTGAAAGCAATGGGAC
>JAFGEV010000022.1 GCA_016931385.1 Prolixibacteraceae bacterium | reverse complement strand
ATGCAACCCGCGAAGAAGTCGCACAAAAGATGGAAAAATACGACCTGGTTGCTTTGCCGGTGGTCGACGAAAAAGGTTGCCTGAAAGGAAGGATTACCATTGACGATGTGGTTGATATTATACGTGAAGAAGCCGAAAAAGATTATCAGATGGTTTCAGGTATAACGGGCGATGTAGAACTCACTGACAGCGTGCTGAACATTACCCGGGCACGTTTGCCCTGGTTGCTGATCGGGTTGCTCGGTGGAATTCTCGGCGCTTTTGTGATATCGGGTAATGAAAAATCGCTTGAAAAGATACCCAACATGGTTTTCTTCATACCGCTTATTGGCGCTATGGCAGGTAATGTGGGCGTTCAATCGTCGTCGATTGTTGTACAGGGCCTTGCAAGCGGTGCCAACGATTTTCAGAGCATTAGCCGTAAGTTGTTGAAAGAACTGGGAGTAGCTTTAATTGTTGCATTTGTGCTTTCAGGCTTAATCCTTGTATTTAACCTGATTTTTAACATCGGGAATTCAGGGCATGTTTTAGCTTACACGGTTAGTTTTTCGCTATTTATTGTTGTGATTTTCGCTTCACTGTTTGGAACATTTATGCCTTTGTTTTTGAATAAACTAAAATTTGACCCTGCCCTGGCAACCGGCCCTTTTATCACAACCATGAACGATATTTTGGGCCTTTTGGTTTACATGATTATTGGGAAATTTCTTTTTTAAGCCTGCAGTTCTGGCGAAAAATTAACATGATTGGTTCTAAGTATTTGGTATACAGAAAGAATATATGTTTTTAAAAAAAGAATTATTTTTAATGATACATTTTTGAAACTTCCAAAATCATTGGTATTTTCATGGCAATTTTATTACAAAAAAACATTTAACTTACCCGTTAAGGTAAAAATCAATCAATTTTCGATATAAAACATATTTAAATGAGTGACTTAAAAAAAATTAAATCAGCCCTGATCTCAGTCTTTCATAAAGAGCGGGTCGATGAAATTGTTAAAAAGTTGCAGCAACTTGATGTGAAAATTTATTCAACTGGCGGCACCAAAAAATTCATAGAGGAAATGGGAGTTGAAGTTACTGCAGTTGAAGAATTAACAACTTACCCGTCAATTTTGGGAGGGCGCGTAAAAACACTTCACCCGAAAGTATTCGGTGGGATACTCTCGCGCCGCGACAACGAGGGCGACAAAGCTCAGATTGCAGAATACGCCATCCCTGAAATCGACCTGGTGATTGTTGACCTGTACCCGTTTGAGGCCACTGTTGCCTCGGGGGCTTCAGAAGCCGATATTATTGAAAAAATCGACATTGGCGGGATAGCGCTTATCAGGGCTGCTGCAAAAAACTTTACCGACGTGGTCATTGTCCCTTCACGCGACGACTATGACACACTGTTGGGGCTTCTCGATGAAAAACAGGGGGAAACGTCGCTTCCTGACAGAAAAGAATTTGCACGAAAGGCTTTTTCCGTATCATCGCATTACGACAGCGCCATTTTTAATTATTTCAACGGAGGCAAAGACGACCTGCTGAGAATAAGCCACAATAACAGCAAAGTATTGCGTTACGGTGAAAATCCGCATCAACGGGGCGTGTTCTTTGGCAATTTCGATCAAATGTTTGAAAAACTTAACGGCAAGGAGATTTCGTACAACAACCTGCTTGATATCGATTCAGCCGTTAACCTTATTGATGAATTTGATGAAACAACTTTTGCCATTTTAAAACATAACAATGCCTGTGGTTGTGCTACAAGGCCAGTATTGGCCGACGCCTGGAAAGACGCCCTTGCCGGAGATCCGGTTTCGGCATTTGGCGGAATTCTGATAACAAATAAACAGGTTGATGCTGAAACTGCAGCCGAGATTAACAAATTATTTTTTGAAGTGATTATTGCGCACGGTTACGATATAGATGCTTTTGAGATACTTCGCATGAAAAAGAACAGGATTATTCTTGTTCGTAAAGAAGTTAGCCTGCCCGGCGTACAGTACCGCAGCATACTCAATGGCGTATTATATCAGGACCGTGACCTGAAGCAGGAAACAGCAGATGAGCTAAAAGTTGTAACTGTTTCGAAACCTAACGATAAACAAATATGCGATTTGTTGTTTGCTAATAAACTGGTAAAACAGTCGAAATCGAATACGATAGTATTGGCCAGGGGTAACCAGCTTTTGGCCAGTGGCGTTGGTGAAACGTCGAGGGTTGATGCCTTGAAACATGCAATTGAAAAAGCCGAAAGCTTCGGTTTCGACCTTAGGGGGGCTGTTATGTCGTCGGATGCTTTTTTCCCGTTTGCCGACTGTGTTGAGATTGCACATGGAGTTGGTATCGAATGTGTGATACAACCGGGTGGGTCGATACGCGATCAGGATTCAATCGACTTTTGCAACGATCATAACATGGCCATGGTCTTTACTGGAACACGACACTTTAAACATTAATTCTTTATGGGATTATTCTCGTTTTTAACTCAAGAGGTGGCAGTTGACTTAGGCACTGCCAATACCATAATCATCTATAACGACAAGATTGTAGTGGATGAACCATCGATCGTAACCATCGATTTGAAAACCGATAAGATGGTTGCCATTGGTGAAAAAGCCCGGCAAATGCAGGGCAAAACCCATTCAAACCTGAAAACCATTCGCCCCTTACGCGATGGTGTAATTGCAGATTTTAATGCCGCAGAGCAAATGATCAGGGGAATGATAAAAATGATCAATACAGGCAGCAGGTTATTTCCTCCGGCCCTTAAAATGGTTGTTTGCATCCCCTCAGGGAGCACCGAGGTTGAATTACGGGCTGTAAGAGATTCCTCGGAACATGCCGGAGCGCGCGAGGTGTACCTTATTTATGAACCAATGGCTGCTGCTATTGGAATAGGTATTGACGTTGAGGCCCCTGAAGGAAATATGATCGTGGATATTGGCGGTGGAACAACCGAAATTGCAGTCATTTCACTTGGGGGAATAGTTACCAATAAGTCGATAAGGATAGCCGGCGACGACCTTACCTCTGATATTATGGAGTATATGCGCCATCAGCATAATATTAAGGTTGGGGAACGAACAGCCGAAGACATTAAGATAAACGTGGGAGCTGCTTTGTCGGAACTTGATGACCCACCGGCCGATTATATTGTTCAGGGGCCAAACCAAATGACAGCCCTACCGGTTGAAGTGCCTGTTTCGTATCAGGAAATTGCCCATTGTTTAGATAAATCGATTTCAAAAATTGAAGCCGCAGTATTGAATGCACTGGAACAAACACCTCCCGAATTGTATGCCGACATTGTTCAGAAAGGAATATACCTGGCAGGGGGAGGCGCTTTACTCCGCGGCCTCGATAAACGATTGTCTGAAAAAATTAACATTCAGTTTCATATTGCCGAAGATCCACTGAGGGCAGTTGCCAGGGGTACGGGAATTGCGTTAAAGAATGTTGATAAATTTTCATTCCTTATCAGGTAGCTGATATGTTTTTATAGAATGAGAAACTTATTAAATTTTTTATACAGGTACCATGCATTTATTCTTTTCCTGTTGTTAGAACTGTTATGCTTTACACTCATTTTTAAGTACAATAGTTTTCAGCGGGCCAGGTTTCTCAATTCCTCTAATCAAATAACCGGGTTGGTATACAGGAATTTTCATTCAGCAGAAGAGTTTTTTGCCCTGCGAAAAATTAACGACAGACTGGCAATAGAAAATTCAAACCTGCGGAGCCAGTTGCTTTCAATGTCTGAAAAAATGCCTCTTTCAATTTCGCCATTAATTAACGACAGCAATGAAGTATACCGTGTAGTACCTGCGAAAGTGATCAACAATTCTGTTAATACACAATATAATTACATCACCCTCGATAAGGGATCAAATGACGGGATAAAACCCGACATGGGCATTGTTTGCCCCGATGGCCTTGTTGGCGTGGTTGTTAATGTGAGCAAAAATTATTCAACTGCACTCTCTTTGCTAAATGGCCGTTGGTCGGTAAATGCCAAACTGGCCCGAAGCAACCATTTTGGACCCTTGCAATGGGAAGGGTTTAATCCATATATAGCCGAACTTAATGAGATCCCATATCATGTAAAAGTAGAACCCGATGATGAAGTGGTAACCAGTGGTTACTCCGTTATCTTTCCCGAGGGTGTAATGATTGGAAAGGTTGTAAAGGTTGAACATGAAAAGGGCGATAACTTTCAAAAAATATGGGTTCAGTTATCGACCGATTTCAGAAGTCTTTATTACGTTTATGTATTGGACAATACGCAAAAAAGCGAACTTAAAGAAATTGAAGAATTGATTCAGGATGAATAAACGGCCCGACTGGTATATTGTTTTTTTTATTGTAGTTGTTTTAATACAGATATTATTTTTAAACAAGCTGCAATTCAACGGATTTTTAATTCCCTATTTTTATGTGCTCTTTATTATGTTGATGCCGGTAAATATTCCGCGGGCAATGTTGCTGGTTTTGGCATTCATATTGGGGATAAGCATCGATATTTTTTCAAGTACCCCGGGAATCCATGCCTCAGCTACAGTTTTGATTGCATTTATCAGGCCATTTATGATCGATACGTCAGGTATTGAAGATCAGGAGAAAGGAATGATCCCTTCAATACAGAATTTTGGTTTTCTTTGGTTTTTGAAATATGCTGTTGTTTTAATCATAATCCATCATTTCTTCCTGTTTTTTATTGAGGTTTTTTCTTTCAAAGCTTTTTTCTTTACCCTTTTACGAAGTGTATTAAGTTCTATCTTTACACTTGTTTTAATTGTTATCAGCCAGTTTTTAATTTATAGGAAATAACAATTGTGGATAGGAACACGAAACGTAAAAATATTATTATCCTGTTATTCCTGATTGTTGGTTTTATTTACCTGATAAAACTATTTAGTTTACAGGTTTTAAACAAGACTTACAAGCACAGCGCTACCAGAAATGTGTTGCGTGAAGTGATCGATTTCCCTTCGCGCGGTTTAATTTATGACCGGAATGGCGAATTGCTGGTTTATAACCAGGCTTCATACGATTTGTTGATTACCCCGGGTGAAACCAGCCCTTTTGATACCACTTTGCTTTGCTCAATACTTGAAATAAACAAACATGACTTTATAGGGGAAGTAAAGAAAGCACACAAATATTCACGTTTTAAACCCTCGATTGTTGTGAAACAGCTATCTTCTGAAAAATACGCCCTTCTTCAGGAGAAAATGTATAAGTTCCCCGGGTTTTATTTTCACACTCGTACCTTAAGGTGTTATAACCATAATAATGCCGCACATGTTTTGGGCTATGTGGGTGAAGTAAACAATTCGGTAATTCAAAAGGACAATTATTATAAACAAGGCGATTATATAGGAATAACCGGGCTGGAAAGGGCTTATGAAAAGGAACTCAGGGGCGAAAAAGGTGTTTCGTTTTTTCTGGTCGATGTGCACAACCGGATTAAAGGCTCTTACGAAAATGGAAGGCTTGATACAAACTCTGTTAAGGGAAAAAACATCCATATTTCGATTGACACTGAATTGCAGGCCTATGGTGAAAAACTAATGCAAAACATGGCAGGTAGCATTGTTGCTATTGAGCCTTCAACAGGCGAAATATTATGCATGGTTAGCTCTCCCTCGTACAATCCTGAACAGCTTGTAGGCCGTAACCGAATTTCGTATTTCCCAAAGCTTGTTGCCGATACGCTTTTGCCTTTATTTAACCGGGCTGTGCAGGCACAATATCCTCCCGGCTCAACATTCAAAATGGTTCATGCCCTGATTGGGCTGCACGAAAACATTATTACTCCTTACACAACGTTTCATTGCGCTATGGGTTACCATGTGGGGAATTTTTCACAGGCCTGCCACCATAATCGCGATTTCAGGCTTTCGGGCTCAATTGCCCAGTCGTGTAATGCCTACTATACAAATGTTTTCAGAAAAATTCTTGACGAACCAAAATTTGGGGGTACAAAAAATGGCTACGAAATATGGAGAAACCATGTAGTGAGTTTTGGTTTTTCAAGGAAGGTAACCCATGAACTGCATGAAGAGTTGAATGGTTTTATACCCACTTCCGACTATTTTCAAAATAACCTTTTCAGGTACTCCCGATGGCGTTCCCTGCCTCTTGTTTCAATAGCAATCGGGCAGGGTGAGATATTGACCACCCCTATTCAAATGGCAAATTACACTGCCATTCTGGCCAACAGAGGGTATTATTATACCCCTCACTTTATTATGGAAATTGAAGGTGATGAGGTAGATACCTTGTATAAAGAGAAACATTTTACCTCAATTGATACCGTTCATTATGAGAAAATTATTGAAGGCATGGAGTGGGTGATGGACTCAGAAAAAGAAGGAACAGCGGCCGACTCTCGTATTCCCGGAATTGCAATGTGTGGCAAAACCGGCACAGCCGAAAATCCCCATGGCCCAGAGCATTCAACTTTTATTGCCTTTGCACCCAAAGAAAAGCCTGTAATAGCTATTTCGGTTTATGTTGAAAATGGGAAATGGGGAAATTTGTATGCTGCCCCTATTGCAAGCCTTATTGTTGAAAAGTATATTACAGGAGATATTCAGAAATCACGTAAAAATCTTGAAAAACGGATGATGGAAACAAACCTTTTATATCCCGATAAACCAAATTATATCCGTTACAAAGAATGAGACAACAACAAAACATATGGTATAATGTTGACTGGCTTACGGTTTTTATTATTTTGCTGATGATGCTATTGGGCTGGCTTAACATTTATTCATCGGTTTTTAATGAAGAACACAGCAGCATTTTTGATTTGTCGCAACGATATGGCAAGCAGCTTTTATGGATAGGGTTAAGCTTCATTATAGGTGTAATTATTATTAATATCGACAGTAAATTTTTCGTTGCTTTTTCATACCTCATTTATGGGTTTTTTATTGCCCTTCTTGTGATCGTATTATTCTTTGGAAAAGAGATTAACGGTGCAAGGTCGTGGTTTGTAATTGGAAGTTTTGCTTTTCAACCTTCGGAGTTTGCCAAGTTTGCAACTGCTTTGGCCTTGGCTAAACTTATAAGTTCTTATAATTTCAATTTTTCTAACTGGAATTCTCAGCTAAAATTGCTTGCTGTTGTTTCTATTCCTGTATTGTTGATTATTCTTCAAAACGATGTTGGTTCAGCGTTGGTTTTTATGGTTTTTTTAATACCACTGTTCCGTGAAGGGCTCTCGGGTTTGATCTTGTTTTTTGTTCTGTTTTTTGTTCTGGTTTTTGTTTTTTCATTGGTGATTGAGCCTCTGGTTTTGCTGCTTTTATTGCTTGCATTTGCTTTTGTGATTTATCTTGCAATTAAAAAAAGCTGGCGTTCAATAGGATTTGGACTACTTGTTTTAATTGGAACATCGCTCCTGGTTTGGTTATATACTTTGGTATTTAAAAAGGTCTTTCCGGGTTTTTATTATATTCTTTTCCGGGCATCGATACTTTCAGGTATGGCAATGATACTCCTTTCATTTTATAAGCGGAAGCCACAGCTTAGATTGATAAGTTCAATTTTCATTATCTCAGTATTGTTTTCTTTTTCAGTCGATTTCGCTTTCGAGAACATTCTTGGATCACATCAACAGGACAGGATTAACAATTTGTTGGGGCTGGAATATGACCCTCTTGGTGCCGGTTATAATGTGAACCAGTCAAAAATTGCAATTGGGTCAGGAGGATTCGGTGGTAAAGGATTTCTGAAGGGCACGCAAACCAAATATGACTTTGTTCCTGAGCAAAGTACCGATTTTATTTTTTGTACCGTTGGTGAAGAATGGGGATTTGTTGGAACAACAGTTATTCTTTGCCTTTTCTTTTTTTTGGTAGTCAGGTTAATCTTGTTAGCCGAAAAGCAGAGGTCGGTTTTTAGCAGGTTCTATGGTTATTCAGTTGCATCGGTGTTGTTCTTTCATGTGGCTGTCAATATTGGTATGACAATAGGATTGGCACCTGTAATTGGAATACCTTTGCCTTTTTTTAGTTATGGTGGTTCATCGTTATGGTTTTTTTCAATTTTAATATTTGTTTTTTTACGGTTAGATGCCAACAGGTTAGATCAACTTCATTGAAAATGTATTTCACTCCTCCCTTTTTTTTATTTCAACTAGGCGATAATTTATTATATTTATGATCATTAATTTATTGTGAATCTTGTTTGATCGTTTGTTTGTCAGGTAGTTTTAGGCAATAATGTGCCTTATTAAACAATCATTCCTCTTTTGAAGTTTATTAATTGGAGGTTTTTATATCGGACAATGTTAGGCATAATTTCCAAACCTTCATTCCCATCACAGGCAGGGGATAATGTGATCGGACATAAATTTTTTGCAAATGAAATACCATTCTTACACACTTAACAATTTTAAAAAAATGCCCCAAATAGGAAAGATATCTGCACGGCATCAGCACGATATCGAGGTTGTTGGGCAAGTGTTGCCGTTTAAGGCCAGCTCTTATTTGGTTGACAAATTAATTGACTGGGATAATTTCGAGGAAGATCCTTTTTATATCTTGAATTTTCCACAGCGCGGTATGCTTACTTCCACGAACTACAACTTAATTGATGAAATATTGAAGCGTGAAGGAAAATCGGATACCCTGAAAAAGAAAGTAGAGCAAATCAGGTTATCATTGAATCCAAATCCGAATGGGCAAAAGTTTAATGTGCCCGAATTTGAGGGAAGTTTGCTTGATGGGGTACAACACAAGTACAGGGAAACAATGCTTTTCTTTCCGGTTGAAGGGCAAACCTGCCATGCGTTTTGTACTTTTTGTTTTCGCTGGCCTCAATTTACATTGAAACAGAAAAAATTTTCAATGCAAAATTCAAACCCGATGATAGCTTACCTTAAAGCAAATCCCGATATCCAGGATGTCCTTATTACCGGAGGTGACCCCGGCATTATGAAAACAAGTATGTTCGAAAAGTATTTCGAAATGTTAACCGAATCGGGAATATCCCATTTACATACAATTCGGATTGGCACGAAAGCTCTGACATACTGGCCCTACCGATTTACAACCGACAGTGACGCAGATGATTTGTTAAGGCTTTTTGAGCGAACGGTTAAAAAGGGCATCAATATTAGCATTATGGCCCACTTTAATCATCCCCGTGTACTCGATACTCCCGAAGTTCAGGAAGCAATTGGGAGGATACTTTCAACGGGAGTTCAAATCAGAACCCAGTCGCCGGTTTTGAAACATATTAACGATTCAGGCAAAATATGGGCAGAAATGTGGCGCAAACAAGTCGATTTAGGCCTGATTCCTTATTACATGTTCATTGCCCGCGACACTGGTTCACATGAATATTTTGCCCTGTCGCTCGAAGAAGCATATAATATTTATAACGATGCCTATAACAGTGTGAGCGGTATTTGCCGAACTGTGAGGGGGCCAAGCATGTCGTGCGACCCCGGCAAGCTGCACATAATTGGGGTAACTGAAGTTATGGGGCAAAAAGTTTATGCATTGCGTTTTATACAGGCCCGGAAACCTGAATGGGTAAATAAGATTTTCTTTGCAAAATACAGTAGCGATGCATACTGGTTAAGCGACCTTGAACCTGCCTTTGGCGAAAAGGAATTTTTCTTCACTAAAGAGCTGAATGAAATGCGCTCCAGTCAGCATGATCTATGCCACACTGAAGGGGTTCATTAATGCATTTTTGCTTTATTTTAGTGTAAGTACAGTCTGTGTCATTCTTTGTTAAAATGTTATTTTGTCCGAATTTTTCAGGGATTTTAAAATTTGCAGGATTTTTAACCTGTGCAAACTGAATCGCATCGGCCATGAAATTTTTTGCGTGCGATTGAAATTCATCATAATGGCAATGAAGAAGTTCAGTTGCTTTTTGTGAATTGTCGGGCAGTGAAGAACGTAAGGACATGATGAATAACGACTCCCTGATACCGTTGATGCATGCATACGATTCAAAGCGTTTGTGCTGGATTAACCAGGCCAGAAAGCCTTGTACTTTTTCAGGCAGGTATTTGTAGTTTTGAAGAAATATGGCATGGATTTTTTTTGCAAACCAGGGCAGGGAAGTTGATGAATAATGATCCCAGTTTGCAGCCAGAAAATGGTCGACAAATAAATCTGCAACTACTCCTGAATAGCGATTGTACAAGGGTTTTATCATTTCTCGTATGGATATCCAGTTTGGGTTTGTATCGGTAAAATTGTCAATCTCACGGTGAAAAAGAATACCTTGCTGTATTTCCTCTGGAAAATTAAGGTATTTGTTCCCTTTAACATAGTCGCCAATAAAGTTCCCTACAATTAGCAGGTCATTGTCGCCCGAAAGGTATATATGCCCAAGGTAATTCATATCCAGAGTTTAAATTTTCATAAATACCTTTAAAATTATGACTGGTTTTGTTAGCCTGTTTGTTTCATTTTCCAGGGGCAATAATTCATTTCCCTGAAAGAAGCCTTATCGTTTTTCAAATTCCCGGTTTGTTTTTCCCGAATTTTTCAAGCCTCGTTTTTGAAATGGTCATTACCAGAACCCCAATAATTGACAAAATGCCGCCGGCTAACTGAACATTGCCGGGCAAAGTGCCAAAGTAAACAAATGTGCCCACTAATACAAACAAACCTTTTAAACCTTGAATGACCGATGACCGGGAAGCTTCGATATGCTTAAACGAATAATAAACAAACAGGATGCCCAGGAACGGGCCAAGTATAGCGCCAATGGTTATATTTTTCAATGCCGAAACAGGAACAGATAGTCCTTCGCCCGAGATAATGAAAAAAACAACCGAAAAAAGAAAAAGAAAGAATGTACGGTTGAAATTGACAATGGAGGGATTAAAACGGTGAATGGTTTTTTTTGCACAAATTGACGTAAAAGCTGCAAGAAATGTATTGATAATGACCAGGCCTGTTCCGGGGATAAAAAAATCTTTGAACGAACTTCCGCCTTTAAAACCAACAGCAAAAGCGCCGGCAATGGTAATCAATACCCCGATCGATTCAACAAACGAAAACCTTTCTTTTAGCATTACAACACCCAAAATGACCAGGAATACAACAAACATGTTTCCCAGAAATGACGTAACGGCAGGGTCGGGTATTGTCCTGATGCTTAGGAAAAAAGTTGTTGTTGTAGCAATCTCAAGAAACCCGAGGATGAAGAAAGGAAGGTATTCCCTGAGTTTAAGGTTACGTAACAATTTGAATGAACCATTAACCCAGTTAAACAAAGCGTTTAAAACAAAACCAGTGGCAAACCAGTATAGCCAGAACTGGGCTAACGAAATTTCATTTAATGCTGCTTTGCTGAAAATGTACACGTTGGCAAAACCAATGGTGGCTATCAACGCGAAAAAGTATCCCTTGGTATGTTCCGAAAGCAGATGGAATTTTTTCATCTTCTATATCTCGATATTGGCCTTAAAAGTACAACAATGCGTTCATTATAATGTGTGTTTTCTCACAAAAGGTTTTCGTTTAAACATTATTAAAGGTTGTTATTACAAAAAAAAGATTGGTTCCATAGAACTGAAACCAATCGTAACGACTTTTGAGATAGAAAATGTGAAGTGACAGATTATACTGTTTTCATTGGAAAAGATGGTGAGTATGCTATACTTAAGATATACTTTTCAAGCTCGGGGTTTAGCTCGTTTGGATTGTTTTCGAACCATTCGAAAACCTGGTTGTAATTATCTACCTGGTTGTTGAAGTTAAGGATGTTTGGGGCCGTTTTGGTTTGGGGGATGCATGTATATATTTTTTTGGCGATTTTACCTTTCGAATTCATGTTTTGTAACCTGATCAGGAATTTCAGGAAACCGTTCAGTGAAACGTTTTCGACATAATCGTTGAATTCAAGTTTTTCTTCAATGTTCATCATCGAAAGGTTGTGATTTGTTTCTTTCCTGATATCAGTGTCGCGTG
Source organism: Prolixibacteraceae bacterium (assembly GCA_016931385.1). GTDB lineage: Bacteria > Bacteroidota > Bacteroidia > Bacteroidales > Prolixibacteraceae > DAIMEA01. The sequence continues at coordinate 3,713 of JAFGEV010000022.1, read as the reverse complement.
CTGGGCTTATGATGTACATTTCTTCAAACGGGCCATTCTCATCGATAATCGATTTTAAATGCTTTTTAAACCTGTTTGAAATCCCGTTGGTTGCTCCGTCCACATAGGCTCCATCGGGAATAAACGATGGCATGTCGTTTAACATGTTAATTTGTTGGGGCGGGAATAAAACAGGCATGGCCATTGTCGCCATCAATAAATCGGAGAGGTTGGTATAGGCATGTTTTATCGATTTGCTGTTTAGCCATATTGTTTTCGATGTGTATTGAAGCGAAACGGCAATGCTGGTGTTGAAATTGAGGTCCGATAATTTTTTTAAACCGGTTACTTTAAGAAATTCGTTAATATTTTTTCTTAATGGATGCGTGTTCCAGTTAACAGGATGTACTTTAAGGAATATCTCTTCTTCATTAAAGTTTTTAATGAAATTTTCTTTGTAAAAATTATCCCACGAACATGGATTTTCTTTTCGGAAACATGCATTGACCGCAATGGCATTTAAGGCACCGCTACCAAAACCTGAAAGAAATGTAGTTTCAGGATCAAGGTCGAAATACTTTCTGTTTAACAGTTGGTCGAGAATTGCTGTCTCCTGTGAAAGGGTTCCGGCTGAACCGGTAAAAACAATAGCTTTTTTCAATTTTTTCATAGTGTAAAATGTACTTTAGTGTAATGAAACAAATTTAGGTTTATATGTTTTGACAGGGCGTTTATGAATGTTTAAATGATTTTTAAAAAAATAAATAAGAGAGGCTCATTTTTAAAGGATCGTTAAACTTATTTTCAATGTTTTTTATTTATCTGAAATTCAATTCTTAATTGCTGAATAGGTAATATAAAGAATACAAAAGTGACATAAACGTAACATTTAGTTAACATTTTAAAACAAAGGTCAATTTATTTTTACAAGCGAGTGAGCTGCCTGTGTTAATTTTTTTCTACAGGCAAAAAAAGAAATCTTTTGAGATGAGAACAGTATTTATTATGTTGCTTTTATTATGCTATTCTATTAGCATAAAAGCAAATAATCCCGATGATTTTAAGGCATCGGGAGAACCAATCCTGAAAATTTACACGAACTACCATGCAGGTTTTACAGAGGCAGATAATAATTCTGTTTTTGAAATTGAACGGGCCTATATTGGTTACAGGTACAAAATAAGCCCTGAGCTTTCGGCTTCAATTATTTTAGATATTGGTAGTCCCGAAGATGAGTCGGTATATGCACTGGTAAAGCGTTATGCTTATTTTAAAAATGCTTTTATAAAATATGCAAAGGGTAATTTTTCGATTAGTGCAGGCATTGTTGGAATGAACCATTTTAATGTACAGGAGAAGTTTTGGGGCTACCGATACATCGTGAAATCGTTTGCTGACCAGTATAAATTTGGAAAAAGCGCCGATTTGGGTATATTGGCCAGTTACAAATTAACCGACTGGTTTAGTGCCGATGCAGCCATTGTAAACGGTGAAGGTTACAGCCAGTTGCAGGAAGACAGTAAGTTTGAATATACTGCCGGGGCAACTTTTAAAGTCCCGAAAAATCTCACTACGAGGCTTTTTGTAAACTACGGGCCTTCAACTTCGTTCACAAAAATGGTTTATGCATTTTTTCTGGGTTATCAGCTTACACCTGCTTTTTCCCTTGCAGCGGAATACAACCTTCTGACGGGTTATCAATACAAACAAGGTAGAAATCAGGTGGGGTATTCTTTCTATTCAACCTATGAATTTTTGGATGACTGGAAAATATTTGCCCGTTACGATATCCTTAATTCGAACACCCCGGCTGATATCAGCGTGCCCTGGAACCTTGCGAAAGATGGATCGGCCTTAATTGCCGGAGTTGAAAAAGAATTGTACGGGCATTTAAAGATCTCGCTCAATTACCAGGATTGGTTTCCATTGGCTGCAAACATGCCTAATAGTTCGTATATCTTTTTAAACCTTGAATTCGATCTTTAAACGAACAGGTTATGGACAAAGTATGGTTTAAGAATAAAGTGTTGACAGTTTTTATACTGATAGTATTATTGCTGGGATGCAGGAAAAGCGATTTTATTGTTGAGCCTGGCGATGTGATAATAAACGATAATGGACTTGGAACAGGAACAACAACATGGACAAACGATAAGGAATACGTTCTTGAAGGCAAAGTATTTGTGAACGACGGTCAGGTGCTGACCATTGAACCCGGAACAGTTATTCGTGCGCGTCAGGGAATGGGGACGGCATCGTCGGCTTTGATTGTTGCCCGCGGCGGAAAAATTATGGCTCAGGGGACAGCGGTTGAACCCATCATTTTTACCTCCGAAGGCGACGACCTTGAAGGTTCGGTTAGCGTTGATGAAAGAGGCCTGTGGGGCGGAGTGGTAATATTGGGAGATGCTTCAGTCAATACACTGAGTGGCGAGGCTAATGTTGAAGGGATTTCAACTTCGGAGCCCCGGGGCGTTTTTGGTGGTTTTAACGATGAAGATAACTCGGGGGTGTTGCGTTATGTATCGATCAGGCATAGCGGTACCGACCTGGGCCAGGACAACGAAATTAACGGGCTCACCCTTGGCGGAGTGGGCAGTAAAACCATTATTGAAAACGTTGAGGTTATTTCGAATACCGACGATGGCATTGAAATATTTGGCGGTACGGTAAACCTGAAAAACATTGTTGTGGCCTTGTGTTCCGACGATGCTGTTGATATCGACCTGGGTTACCGTGGAAATGGCCAGTTCTGGTGCTTGTTGCAAAGTGACCTGTATGGCGATAAATTGCTCGAGATTGATGGAGGAGAAGATGTTAAAACCGCCAGGCCTTATACCATTCCTGTGTTGTACAATATTACCGGGAAAGGAAGGGGCGAAATATTTGTGAATGGAATGGTTTCATTTAACGATAATGCAGGTGGAATAATTGCCAATTCGGTTTTTGTAGAGCAAAAACATGGCATTGAATTGGAATACAGCCAGGCCAGGTTAAGCAGTTTCTCACAATGGGAAACCGGAACCCTTCAGCTTAAGAATTGTTTGTTTTGGAACGTGAATGCCAATGCCCCTGGAGGAATGTTTACCGTTGTTCCTTTAAACGATGAAGATATATCTGATCAGCAGCACGATTTGGATGTATATTTTTCAAACGCGGCAAACCGGATATCCGACCCGGGATTTGTTTACAACGAAACAGGGGTTTCATTTATTTCTGAAAACGATGCATTAACTTCTAGTTATTCACCTTTGCCCGATGATCCCTTTTTTGAACAGGCCGGCTACATTGGTGCCTTTGGATCGTATAACTGGGTTGGAGAATGGACACTGGCATATAAGGAAGGGTTAATTTGGTGAGCCAGGTTTCAAGTGTATTATCTTTTTACGAATTATATTGAAGCCTTTTGCCACGGCCGGTACCACCGCCTTCTTTCCTTCTTTTACCCATGCCTTTTCCCAGCTTTTCGAGCAGTTCATCGTTTGTGTGTTCTTTGCATTTTCCAAGCCCGCGGCCGGTTTCCGATCCTTTACCCTCGGGGCCTGTTCCGTTCATTTTTGGCATAATTATTTTTTTAAAAGTTAATATTTCCCTCTTGCAATGTGTTGGAGTTTGCCGCGAATGAGTTTTCGTCTTAAGGCGCTCAACCTGTCAACAAACAACACTCCCTGCAAGTGGTCGTATTCGTGCTGGAAAATACGGGCTTCAATGCCTTCAAGCATTTCTTCTTTTAT
>JAFGEV010000217.1 GCA_016931385.1 Prolixibacteraceae bacterium | reverse complement strand
TTTTTGCCATTGTAATTACCATAAGCCATGAAGTGCAGTATGGCTTTCAATGGAGGACAGGCTCCTTCAATACTGTTATCCTTGAAATAACTCTCGGCCACCCATTGTTGCGCTTCAACAATGTTGTTAATGCCATCAACGAATACATCCATATCCTGCAGTTCGGGTTTTAACATCTCTTCATTAAATATCGCATCAGGGTTTTCGAAAACACGTCCCAGAAATATACTGGCAAATTTTGCAGTGATACGGTATCCCAATCTTGATGCTAAGATCTTTTGTCCGTTGTATTCAAAATCTGAAAGTTTTTCGAGGTAGCCATGTTCAATCAGAAATTGCGGATCTGTTTCTTCTTCTTTGAGCCGGCTCCATAATTCAGGTACCAACAGGCTAATATCGTGATCAACGCGGTAGTTAGGCCCTACGTATCCGGCTGCAGAAGTGAAACCGCTGTATCCGGTAAGTATAAATGAAACCAACGCATTGTTTAAATCAGTAACCGGCGACAGGGCATTAAACGGTCCTTTGGTAAGGGCACCTTCAGAACCTGCACCTGTTGTTGATGGTGATTTTCCGGTAAGGCTACAAACAAAATCCATAAATAATTCCGGTAATTCCTGATAATGTATTGGATTGTAAACAGCCAATGATCTTACCCCTGGTTGAGGCGGATTGTTACGACGGCCACCCAGTACAGCATTAACGGGGGTTAAAACCGGTTTGTTGATGGGGATCTTGCGGTGCAGCCGGGTACCAATTTGAGCAATGTAGTTATGACGTTGATCAATAAGTCCAGGCCTGTTTTGAAGATATCTAACGTTGGCCGATGGTTTACCTTCGAAAATCCTGGGATGGGCTGATGATACAAAGTAAGTACACTCTTTTTTATCAGCAACTTCATCTATAAGTTTTTTCATAGGGAAAGAGAATTTATCGAATTCGATGGCATCCTCCATGATTTTTACAGCATCGTCAACGGTTAATGGTTGATAGTTTGATATAAATGTGTTAGGAGTTGACAGGTCGGCTTCGGCCTGTTTGTCATATCCACGGTGAATTGCATCGTCTGGTCTTTGAAAAAAGCGGAATTCACAGTTGTATGTAAACTTGGCTGCCGGCTTATTGAATCCCGACGATAAATATTCAAGATCGGAGGTTGGAACAACTGTTGAAACAGTAATGTCGTCTTCCATCTGGATTTTATCTGCCGCTATAAAGTCCTGTCGCAGTTTAAACGTTCGCCAGGAGCCATCGTTAGTAAGGCCAACCCGTAAATAGCTGGCAACCAGTTTGCGGTTTTTAAATTTTAGTTCATTTCCATATTTTCCGTCAACGATGTCAACCGAAAAATAATCACGCCAGTTGTTACCCCATTCGGGTCTGTAAAATCGTTTTACCAGGTATACAAGCCCTTTTACGTTATGAGGTCTTGATTGAAGCCATTGGTTATATTCTTTGGTGTAACGCGTAGGAGAAGGTGTCAGAAGTTTAATAACCGAGCCTAGAGATCTTTTGGGGCTGAGTATTTTCCGGCTTTTATCGGTAACTACGTGATCCAGGTATGCGTCGGAATAGTCTTTGTTGATGATCTCTTCCACCATTTTAAAGTCTTTTTCGTAATCGGCGGTAAACAATGGCCCGTAAATAATGGCATCGTTAATCGATTTTGAAATTTCTGATTTCCCACCACCTGAAACAGTACACGGTTTATGGCAAAAAGTACCTTCAGCAACTGTACAAAGAATACGCCAGGAGGGCACAAACGGATTTTTCTCCATGTGTATTTTGTAACCAGCCGGTAAAATATATGAGAATTTTGGTTGCAGTCTTATGTTAAATGTTTTATCGTCATGTATCCATTTAACGGATTGGTCCATCAGGTCAAAAGTTGCATTCTCAGGAACATATATTATATCATTGAAATTTTTATCTATCGCATATCCTTCGGGTTTAACTTCCATGATATCGCCATACATCTTAACCATTTCGTTGAATGAGAGATCATTCCCGTCAAACTGGTTACGATCCGAGAACTCATCGCCCAGGTTATAAGTAGGGTATGCAATAGCCCCTCCGGCATGCTCTTCTTCAACATTGCCCAACAGGTTGGCTGCATAGCTAATTTGTGTTTTAACCTCTTTCTTTGAATAACCGAAATAATTATCGGCAATTAATGTAACGATGACTCCTTCAGCGTTGCGAGCTGTAACTTTAAAGGCATTGCCATCGTTGTAAAGTTCATCTTCGTTTTCCCAGCACATGCCGTCACGTTTCTGGCGTTCGGTGGCTTTGCTGATGTGGGGGAGTCCAATATCTTTCTTTTTAAGCGTAACAAGTTGTGGTGCAAGGATTATACAGCCGGTATGACCTGACCAGACGTCCACGTCGAGAGCAGAATCGTTTTCGGGGAGATAAGGATCACCGGCATTTCCAAAGATAGATTCAACAAAATCGAGGTTGCTGATCAGGTTCCCGGGTGCAAAAAAACGTATCTCCATTCTTCGTTCCTTACAAACATCATGAATGCAGGGGCTTACAACCGGTTTTAATAACAGGGATATAAAAAGTGCAGCTTTCTGTTCCTGAGTGGATGTAAATGGCAAGTGAAGCAATTCGTTTGGGGGTTGAACAGCAGCTTGTAGCAAGTGCGCAAAACAGTTTTTTGGAACTGCTTTCTTGTCGTCGGGTATAGGTAAACCTCCTTCAACCACGTGAAAAACACCCTTGGTGGTGCGGCGGTCCGACTTTGGGTTGTGCAACACACCTTGTTTTAACCGGTATGAGCTGATGATATCTGATAAAAATTCGTCTTTATCGGGGGGAAGCGACATGGCTCTGGCTATTCCATGGCTGTCGGCAATGAAAGTGTTTGTTGGCAGGTGTATGTTAAGTGAATCTTTGTATTGGGCAAGGTATTGATCCAGGAAGTTCTGTATTCGCTGGTCGGCAGGGCAGAGGTAAGAGCCGAACATATTGTTCTTTTCTCTTACATTTTTAATAAGATCGTTGGCCAGCTCCAGAAATGTAGTCCTGAAGGAGGATTGAAAATATGGTTGACCAAGGGCGGCCAATTTTAAATTGATGTATTCAATAACCCTTTTAGGCTTTGGAATTTCGTTAGTTCCATCTTTGCTTAATCCAAATGATTTTTTTAGATCCATAGTGGGTGTTTATTTATTGCTTATTATTTTAATTGAGAATTGTAATTATACACTTCAATAACAATTTTATTGTTAGGATCAGGAAAAAGCTTTGGGGATAGAAAGCTGTTTTAATTAAATGTTTAACGTAAAAAGTTTTTATTGGTTTTAAGCTGCCGGGGAATTTATTGTTTGTCAAAATGAAACAGATAAAATACCGGTTTTTTTAACTGATTTTATTTATCTGTGAAATTACGAAAAAGTAAGGCCTTGTTCAATTAGAAGTTTAAAAATAATGTTAAACTATCAAAA
>JAFGEV010000216.1 GCA_016931385.1 Prolixibacteraceae bacterium | reverse complement strand
TGTGTAAAAGCTTGCTTTTTTCCTCGTATGATGTGTCATAAACTTCATCGGCAATTTGATGCATGTCTTTATTCATATCGTTACCATCGGGCCGGCGTTTACTTCTTTTGAAATGGGTAATTGCCGTATTCAGGGCGACCTTATACATCCATGTGGAAACTTTTGAATCGGCCCTGAACGAAGGGTATGATTTCCAAAGCTGTGCAACTACCTCCTGGAACAGGTCTTCACGGTCTTCCCTGGTATCGCAGTAAATCCCGCATACCTTATGGATTATTCCCTGATTGACAGATACGATGTTTAAAAACTCATTTTTCACTGCTTTTGGAATTGGTATTGGCTATAGGTGATTTATTACAGGTTATTTCATTTTTAGCAAATTTATTTCGATTGGTGTCAGGAAACGCCATTTTCCCCGGGGCAGGTTTTTCTTTGTCAACCCGGCAAAATAAACCCTGTCGAGTTTTTTTACCGTATAACCCAGATGTTCAAAAATACGCCTTACAATACGGTTTCTGCCGCTGTGAATTTCAATACCTACTTCAGTTTTTTCCGTTTCGTCGATGTATGAAATGGCGTCTGTGCGAATAGCTCCATCGTCAAGTTCAATGCCCGCAGCTATTTCAAGCAGGTGATTTTTGGTGAGGGGCTTGTCGAGAAAAACATGGTAAATTTTTTTAATATTATGGCTGGGGTGGGTGAGTTTCTTTGCCATGTCACCATCGTTGGTGAAAAGCAACAGGCCGGTTGTTTCTTTATCGAGCCTGCCAACAGGATATATCCGTTCGGGGCAAGCCCTTTCAACCAGCTGCATTACAGTTTTTCGCTCCTGAGGGTCGTTGGTCGTGGTTACAAAGCCTTTGGGTTTGTTCAGCAACAGGTATACTTTACGTTCGGGATTCAGCTGTTCGCCGTTGAACCTTACATCGTCCGACAGGGATACTTTTGTGCCAAGTTCAGAAACAATTTTTCCGTTTACCGTTACGCACCCCGACTGGATAAACTGGTCGGCTTCGCGACGTGAACAAACACCTGAATTAGACAAAAAACGGTTTAACCTGATTTTTTCTCCAGGTGCAAATCCCTTTTTTTGAGCAGGGCGTTCAGTTTGTACCTTTTTCACGGTTTGTTGATCAGAGGCAATCCGTTTATTTTTTTTTGTTTTTTTTCCCGTGAAAACGTTTTTTTCATTATTCACCCTGTTGTTTGTCCTTTTGCCCAAGCGGCTGCTATTTGTTTTCTTTTTCATTATAAAAATTTCGACAAAGGTCGCATTTTTAAAAATATAAAAAACCCCGATTCAATATATTCAACCGAGTTAGTATATTTGAAAAAAAATGAATTGTCTTTTTGAAGAAGTTAATCCGATATCTGATATTATTAGTCAACTTTTTGGTGGCCCTGGCTTTGGCATTGACTTATTTCGTGCCAGTGACTGATCCCCGTGAATTCTGGCCGGGTTCGTTATTTGGTTTAGCTTACCCATTGCTGGTGGTTTTGAACCTCTTTTTTTTAGTTTTCTGGCTGATTTTTTTCTGGAAATATCTTTTCATTTCGTTGCTTTCGCTGGCTGCAGGTTTTCAAATTCATTCAACCAATATCCGTTTAAACGGCAAATACGAAGAAGAAGCTGGAGGCATAAAGTTGCTTACTTTCAATGTGTACCATTTTTATTCTTACCTCGAGGGCAGGAAGAACGATGAATCGGTATTGAATTTCATTGCCGGGCAGGAGGCCGATATCATATGCCTTCAGGAAACAAAGCTTCAGCGTAAGGGCGAACTTAACCCCTTAAAGCTAAAAGCCCGGTTCCCTGGGATAGTCCATTGCCAATTGGCACACCAAAGTGAATGGGGAGGCCCGGTTACCTTTACATCTTTCCCGATAGTTTATATGGGCGAAATCCGTTTCGAAGATTCAAGCAACTTGGTAATTTATACCGATGTGAACACCGGCGCCGATACTTTAAGGATTTACAACTGTCATCTGCAGTCGTTTGGGATTGATGACGAAGAAAAAGCCATTATCGATTCAATCAGCTTTAAAAACAGGCAAGTTGACAAGATAAAAAATGTAACGCGTAAACTCAGGGATGGATATACCCGACGTGCCGAGCAGGTAGATATGTTGGTGGATCATATTAACAAATGTCAGTACCCGGTTATTGTTTGTGGCGATTTTAACGACACCCCGGTATCATATGCCTACAAACAGGTAAGTTCGGTTTTGGCCGATTCATTTGTTGAATCAGGGAAGGGAATTTCGGGAACCCACCGCAATAAATTGTTCCCTTTGCGTATCGATTATATTTTCCATTCCGGTCATTTCAAATCGGTAAACTATTTCAGACACAGGGTAAATTATTCCGACCATTTTCCGGTTTCGGTAGTTTTGCAAAGAGATTAATTGCTTCTGATTTTTTTTTAAGCTATTGGCTATTGGCTACTCACTATTGGCTGCTGGCCACTTGCTACTGGTTTCTACAGGTATAAAACTTTTTTAAGCAGCACGCTTGCATAAGCCGATATGCCTTCTTCGCGGCCTACGTATCCAAGTTTTTCAGTGGTTGTTGCTTTTACCGAAACCTGCTCAATTTCTATAGAAAGGACATTGGCCAGTACTTGTCGCATGTTTGGTATATGACTGCTTAATTTTGGCTTCTGGGCGCATATGGTACTGTCGATATTAACAATCTGATAGCCCTTGTTTTGGATTAAGTTGTATACTTTTTTCAGTAAAATTTTGCTGTCGATATTCTTGAATTCGCTGCTTGTGTCGGGGAAGTGCAGCCCGATATCGCCCAGGGCAAGTGCCCCGAGCAGGGCATCGCACAGGGCATGAATAAGCACGTCGCCATCGGAATGGGCTACGGTCCCTTTATCATGCGCTATCAAAATTCCTCCCAACCAGAGGGATTCACCTTTGGCCAGGGCATGAACATCGAAACCGTTACCTATACGGAATTCCATTACCTTCTTTTTCGCCTGTTATCCTGTTTGTTAAAGTCATCAAGGTCGAAGCCAAGTGTAAACCTCAGTGTTCCTTCAAGCGGGCTTGCTTTTTTAGCAACAATGTATGAAAAATCGAGCGAGAAAACATTCATCTTCAGACCTGCGCCAAAGGTGAGAAATTTTCTGTCGCCTTTTTCCTCAGGTTCGAAAAAATAGCCCATACGTACGGCAAACTGGTTGCTGTACCAGTATTCGGCCCCAACCGAAATGGTAACTTCCGAAAGTTCTTCCATAAAACCTCCGGGAGCGTCATAAAATGATTTAAAAATCCCTTCGATAGGGCCAAGTTGTTGGTTGCCCAAATTCGAAAAAATGGGTACCCCTGCAATTGTATCAATTTGTGGCGAAGGTACAAGTAGCTTGTTAAAATCAAGCGCAACCGACAATTTATTGTATTTATCGAGTTCATATGTATATGCACCACCCAGCCTAAGGTTTGTAGGTATAAAGTCATTTATACCGCCACCGTTGTAAGATATTTTCGATCCAATATTCGAGATATTGATCCCGGCTGCAATATTGGAGTTTTTTCTGTTTTTAAAGATTTTCTTATTGTACAGGAATGCAACATCGGCTGCATACGAAGTCCCTGCTGTCAGGTCGGTATTGGGCACTCCGTTGTATATATCGGATAGGAGAAAACGCAAAACAACCGAACCCGACCACGTGTCAGATAATTTTCGGCTGTAACCTATATCAAGGCAAAATTCGTTCGGATGGCTCGATCCCATGTCTTGTCCCCCTTCGGAAAATAATTGCATCGATCCCAGGTCGAAGTAACGGAGGCTGCCGCTAAGGGCCTGTATATCGTCAAGCTGATGGTAGCCTACCAGGTAAGCCAGGTTCATATCGGGGACAAGGTTACGGAGCCAGGGTGTGTACGAAAGTGCAATGCCTGATTTACTCTCGTTGAACACATATTTTGCCGGGTTCCAGAACTGAGCTGAGATATCGGGGCTTGTTGCCACACCCACGTCGCCCATACCGCCACCCCTCGAATCGGGGGCAATGGATGCAAACGGAATTGCAGAGCTTACCACCGAAGCGCCGGTTGTTGACTGCCCGTATGAACTGTTGATGAAAAATACAAGCAAAAGTGTAAATGTAAAAATGATACGGTTCATTATATAAAATTTAATCGATAAAACATTATAACGTTCCAACAGGGTGATTATTTTCAATACCCAAAACCGCCCTGTTTGGAAAAGGTCTTCAAAAATAAAATAACGAAACGAAAAACCACATATTGTTTTGATTTTTTAATACTTCATGTTGAGGAACAGTTTTCCTGCCCCCGTTGCTGTTAATCCTTCCTGGTTAACCATATTAACGCTGTAGACCAGAATCTGACTAGTGTAAGGCAGGAAGTCGGAATTAAAAATGTCCCAGCGCACCTTTATTTTCGTGGTTCCTCTTGATCCCATTGTTTCGTTCAGGTTTTGCACTTTCTGGCCCGAGAGGGTAAAAACGTCAATATTAACGGTAAAAATTTCGCCCGGGAGGTTGTGGCTTATCTCAAAGTCGGTGTATGAAACAGCCTGTGTGGGGAATGTTTTGACTTCGGTAATTTTAAAACTTTCCTCAACAATAAAATAAATTTCTTCTTCCGATGAGTTATTTTGCACGTCCCAGATTTTTACCCTGATTTTATGTTCCCCGGGTTCAAGATCTGTTAATGGGAAAATTATTTTTCCGTTTTGATAGCTGCCAAGTATCGATGAATAGTAATCGTTCAGGATCATCGGACTTGAATAATCATCGTCAAGTATAGCTGTCAAATCGTGCCCAATGCCTGCCCCAACGGTATTGATCCCGCTTTCATCGAAAAGGTTAACCAGAAGCAGTGCGCTTGACGAAACCTTGTCGTATTCTTCGAAATTTTCGTTGTTCATGAAGAGTTCAATTTCGGGAGGGGAGTTGTCGGTGATCGGGTTTGAGCTCGATCCGCCAATGAAAAAGTCAGTTGTTGCCCCATTGGCATCTACATCAGTATCGGATGCATAATAAATAATTTTTCCTTTGCCAACACTGTACGAAATATCTTTGGGGACGATGAAAGAAAACTCAAATTCGCCGTTTTCGATAAGCGAACTTCCCTTGTAGATTACATTGTTCTGTATGGGGTATTCAAAAGCCGGAAGACCATCGTTCTGAAGCGTTGTAACAATAATTTCTTTATCGTAAATATTGGCCTGAAGTTCTCCTTTAAAATCGGTTAACTTACTTCCTTTATAATCGGTAACAATGCCTTTAATGGTTACTTTATCAAGGGCCGAGATTGAAATATCACTGCTCGTTGGATCGAGGCCGTTAATTGAAGTTGTTAAAATTTTATGTTTTGGAAATGCCAGCCTTAGGGCAGGGTCTGAAAGCAACGAAAAATTGCGCATATTGAAATCGCCCGTATTATTTTTGGCAATTCTGATGGCGTCTCCCAAACGGATTTTTTCGCCTTCTACATCGTGGCTGAACAATGCCTGGAAAAAATTACTGCTTAATTTTGAGTTGCTATCTTGAAATACTTTCCTTGTAGTTGAAAACAAGGCAACACCCCCACCTGCCGGATTTAATAGGATTTCTTCGCCGGCTGAAGTTGCATCGTCGTCGAAGCGGCTGAATTCACAGGTGGCTGTTACAAATACCGGCAGTGCATTTGAGTTGCTCCACGATTTAATGTCGTCAATCTCCAGTACTTTTTCGTGTGCAAGCGACTGTGTGTTGGCATGGCCCATGTAATTCAATATTAGTGTGCCTGTATTTACACGATTGTTTAAAGCCTCGGTTGCTTCAGGGTATTCATCGCCCGATGACGAAGATATCTGCTGGTATGAGTCGAGGTAAATCTTATCGACAAAAAATCCGGGATAATAATTGTTAATCGTATCAATTAATTTTTCAGAATCGAACATGTAGCCATTTGCATCTTCATCGTCGGCAATAAAGCATATCGAGTTACGCCAATCGCCCATCGATTCGGACGACGCATAGTTGATAATTTTGTCGGAAATGATTTCGGCTTCATATTCATTTTGACAGGGGATTCGGCCAATGCCAATATCAACTGTTCCAGTAAGCTCTCCTTCATTTTGTTCAAGTAAACCGAAGTAATCGTCAGATACGGCTGAGCGGATTTCATTAAGCGATTCCGGAGTTTGGTATGTTGGGATATAATTGGGTTTAATATTGTTGAAATCGCGATTATCGTACGAACCATCACCAAAAAGCAACAGGTATTTAAAGGGGGTGCCTGTTCCTGTCTGGCGTTCGTAAAACATACGCGCCATATTTCTGATGGAAGATACATCGGGAAGACCTGATGAGAATTCATTAAAAACTTCATCGATGGTAACAACCAGTACACTCAAACGGTCGAACTGACGATGAAATTCAGCCAGTTTTTCAGCCTGAACGGTGAACAGGGGGTGTGTAACTATTATCATATCGTAGGCAGTCATCCCATGAATATCCTGGTTTGGAATATTCCTCGAAAAGACCGGTTCTGGGAATTCACCGCTTGATGGAGAGAAAGCTACAAATTCGTGAATTGAATTTCCATCGGATGAAAAGCTGCACGAATTGATATTCGACGTTATTTGTAAAGAAACAGGGTTCAGTGGATTGGTTACATCCCAAATAACCGGATCGCTGCCTGTTTTTGAAACAACATAATTTACAACATTATATCCTTGCGATTTGCTGTTTCTGAAAAGCAACTGATCCGACGAAAACTTGAGTTCCGACTCAACATTCAGTGTGAGGTAATCGAGCCACGATTCGCTTCCCGGTTCTGTGTAGTTGTAGTTTATGCCAATTTTCATTTCTTTTTGGGCTGATACCTGAAAAATGCCGGTCTTATGCACGGGTTGTGTCCGGGAATAAATGAATTTAAAAGTATCCATCCTGGCATTGTTGATGTTTATCAGATAGTTTGAATAGTAATTCGAATGAGCAAGCGCTGCGAGTTTAATTTTGGCACTTCCGTTTTGTTTGGCATTCGGAAAACTAAAAGAGTATGTGTGGCTTGTAAGTATTTTATTTCCATACCATTCTCTTCCCGATTTCAGGTAGTTGTTAATTTCGTCTTCTACATAATCGAGAGCATCATAGGAAAGAATTGTGGTATCGGCAGTTTCGTTTATTGCCGGATATGTTTCAGGTTCAGGCGATTTTCCGGCATCTGATGAAACAAAGAAATAGACCGAATCGGAATAAAGGTTTTGTTCATGCAGGAACATATCTGATGAAGGGTCCCATATCCATTTTACAATACCTGTGCTATAAAAAAACACACAATTGTCACCGTTTTTATCTTTGGAATGGATAACCGGGAGCAAGGTTAAATCATCGGGGTAACTTTCGCTGTTCATAAAAGGAAGTGTATAACCCCCGTTTGAATAGAATGCCACATTTTCGGGGTTTGTGATACCCAGAGAAGTCAAATCGGAATAACTGATTTTGTGAATGCCTTTTTCAGTAGCGGCAAGTTTGACCCATTTGCCTGAAGCCAGAATCGATTGGCTCTTATATGTTTTTGCAGTGTTTTGGGCAGAATTGTATTTGGTAGTATTTTCTTGTTCTTCATTTATAAAATTCATTTCACCTTCTGGAGAAAAGGAAAAAGTTGTTTTCAGGAAAAAGAAAAAAAATAATAAAGCCAGAATTTTTTTCATCTACTTGAATTTTTAAATTTTTTATGGTATCACCCTTTTTTCAGATGAGTTCGTCCTGAAATACGGGGCCATTATATATACCATTTATTTTTTAAGGAACGGAATCACGATTCGTTTATTATCACAAATATTTTAATTGTGTACGAAAATAAGTTATTTCAATTTGCGTTTTCTGTAATAATTGATGCAATTGGTATCAATTTTAATTTATTTTTGTGGATAATAATCGTTGTCAGAATAACGTATTTTAATGTTAAAGAATAAATTGAATGCAATAAGTATTCAATCATTTTAGTTATATTTGTTGCAAAACATAGAAATAAACTGGAAAATGAGACGAATTTCATTTTTACTTATCATCTTAGTTGTTGGTTTTTTAAGCTGTAAACAATCGAAGAAAGCAGCTCCACTAGGGTCGACAGGCCAGGCATCGAGGACAACCGGCTGGACGGCCGGCGAAATGGAGGTTTTTGGCTTTACCGACCCTCAGTATATCGAACAACAAACAGGCCCTGGTTTGGTTTTTGTACAGGGTGGTACTTTCATCATGGGACGTATCGATGAAGATGTTTTACGCGATTGGGACAACCAGCCGCGTCGTGTAACTGTAGCTTCGTTTTATATGGACGAAACCGAAGTTACCAATTTCGATTACCGCCAATATCTGGCCTGGTTAACGCATGTTTATCCTTCTAATATACAAAAATACAGGGATGCTTTGCCCGACACATTGGTATGGAGGCGTGCACTTGCTTACAACGAACCTTATGTAAACAATTACCTGAGGCACCCCTCATACAGCGATTACCCTGTGGTTGGCGTTAATTGGATACAGGCAACCGAATATTGCAAGTGGCGTACCGACAGGGTGAACGAACACCTGCTCATCGAAAACGGGTACCTCGTTCTTGATTCAGCACAGGCCGGTAGCAATGTATTTTCAACCGAAGGATATTTGATGGGGCATTATGCCGATACTGTTGAAAACAGAGTACGTTGGGAAAACGGATTATTGCTTCCTAACTACAGGCTCCCAACCGAAGCTGAATGGGAATATGCAGCCCTGGGCCTCATAGGCGAAGCCGATGGTGAATTGCTTACTCAACGCCGCATGTACCCATGGACCGGAACTTTTATTCGTGAAGATGCCATGAAAACAAAAGGCCAGATGAAAGCCAACTTTACCCGCGGCAGGGGCGACCTGATGGGTATGGCCGGAGCTTTAAACGATGCAGCCGATATCTCGGCCCCTGTATTTTCATACGAGCCGAACGATTACGGTATATACTGTATGGCCGGTAACGTAAATGAATGGGTTGCCGATGTTTACAGGCCACTCTCGCCGGTCGATGTTGAAGAATTTCAACCATACAGGGGCAATGTTATTACTGAATACGATACCATTCCTGGCGGTAAAGTTCGGTTTAATGAATTTGGCCAGGCTGTAACCGATACAATAGATGATTTCCGTAATTACCTTGAGGAGTATTCCACAATGCCTAACAGTCCGGTTCCTACGAGCTGGATGTATTACCAGGAACCAGGTAATCTTAATGTAATAGGCTCAAGAATTACCGACAACGCGAGGGTATATAAAGGTGGTTCGTGGAGAGACAGGGCATACTGGCTTAATCCCGGTTCGCGCCGTTTCATGGACGAGAGGAAAGCAGCCGATGACCTGGGTTTCAGATGTGCTATGACCCGGCTTGGTCCGCCAAGGGCAAAATAATATTGAACCTGGTTTATAAATTATAATCCTGTCGTATTTTACGGCAGGATTTTTTATTTTATTTATTTATTGTTTAACCTTCTGGTTTACCTTTGTAAGAAACTTCATGAGAAATGGATATTGAAAAAATATACGAATTATATATCCAGAGCGGGCGGGTGTTTACCGATAGCCGTGAAGCAAAGCCTGGAGGAATTTTCGTTGCGTTAAAAGGTGATCGTTTCGATGGAAACGCTTTTGCTCACGAAGCTTTAAGAAATGGTGCCGACTTTGCTTTGGTTGATGACCAAAAATTAGCTGGAAATCCTGGTTGTATCCTGGTTGAAAACTCATTGACTGCACTTCAGGAACTGGCTAATTATCATCGCAGGAAATTAAAGATCACTGTTCTTGCAATAACCGGAACAAATGGAAAAACAACAACAAAAGAATTGATTGCAGCGGTGTTGTCTCAAAAGTACAATGTATTGGCAACTTCCGGAAATTTAAATAATCATATAGGAGTCCCACTCACCCTGCTTTCTGTGAACAGTTCACATGATATTGCAGTAGTTGAGATGGGGGCAAACCATCCTGGCGAAATCAGCCAGTTGTGCAAAATTGCTGAACCCGATTATGGTTTAATTACAAATGTTGGTAACGCACATATCGAAGGTTTTGGTTCGTTCGAAGGGGTAAAACGCACAAAAGCCGAACTCTACAATTTTATTTCAAAAAAAGGGAAAGGTATTTTTATCAATATTGGGAATAAGCATCTTAACCAAATGGCTTCAGGTGAACTTCTCAAATATTCTTACGGAACAGTTTCTTCTCAGCTATATGGCGAGGCGGCCGGAAACGGCATGTACCTTGTTTGTAAAATATTTTTTCCCGGGGAATGGTTGTATGTTAGTACGAACCTTATTGGCGAATACAATCTCGAGAATGCTTTGGCTGCTGCCAGGGTCGGATTGCAGTTTGGTGTTGATCAACTGCTTATAAAAAAAGCAATTGAAGATTACCAGCCCGCTAATAACCGCTCGCAGTTGGTGGAAATTGGAACAAACAAACTGATTGTAGATTGTTATAATGCAAACCCAACTAGCATGGAAGCCGCAATAAACAATTTTATTAAATTAAAAGCTAACAATAAGGTGCTTGTTTTGGGCGACATGCTCGAACTTGGCGCCACCTCGGGTGAAGAACATCAACGTATTGCAGACAGGCTTAGGGGGCAGTCGAATGTCGATGTATACCTCGTGGGCGATGAATTTTCAAAAACGGATACTCCGGTCGTTTTTCAAAAATTTCGATCAGTCGAAGAGTTATCCGGATCAATAAAAATATCCCTATGGAATGATAAATCAATTCTCATAAAAGGATCAAGGGGTATGAAGCTTGAGAGATTTATCGAAGCCATAAAAAAACCCGCCTGAGCGGGTCTTTATAACTCATAAAATAAGAATTTAAAATGGGTTAGTTGGGTTTTGTAACGCCCAAAACTTCTTTAAATGCCTGTACAAACGTATCTTTGGGTAAAGCGCCCATGGCCATTTGTGGTTTTCCATCTTTCGGAACAAACAACAATGAAGGTATACTTTGAATACCAAACATTGCGGCAAGCTCGCGCTGGTCTTCGGTATCTACTTTGTAGATGTTTAACGATGAGCCATATTCTTTTTGCAACTCTTCGAGAACAGGTGCAACCATTTTACAAGGGCCGCACCAGTCGGCATAAAAATCGATAATACATGGTACATCGCCCTCAAACTTCCAGTCTTTATTCACTTCAAAGTTGAATACTTTCTGTTTAAATGTGTCAAGTGTTAAATGCTCTAACATAATATTTGTTTTTTTGTTTTACTTCAGTTTATCTTTATCGTAACAATTATCTTTCACTGTTTTTACAATGCAAATGTATCCTTCGATAATGGTTTTTTGTGTTACTTTTGTCACACAGTACCAATAAAACCAAAATTTTTTATTGATATCGCAATGCCTGATTTTTCAAAAAACCTAAACCGGAAAATATTTAAAACAGTATCAGAGGTGGCATCTGCCCAGGGAGTTGAGGTATACGTAATTGGAGGGTATGTGAGGGATTTGATCCTGAAAAGGCCATCGACCGATATCGATTTTGTTACCCTGGGCGACGGCATAGCACTGGCACGTGGGGTAGCCAATAAAATCAAGCCCGGTTTGAAAGTGAGTGTTTTTAAAAATTTCGGGACGGCGCAGTTTTCATTCAAAGGTATCAGTTACGAATTTGTGGGTGCTCGAAAAGAATCATATTCCCGAAACTCCAGAAAACCCAAGGTTGAGCAGGGTACGCTCGAAGATGATCAAAACCGGAGGGACTTTACGATAAATGCATTGGCCATAAGTTTGAATGCTGAAGGCTTTGGCTCTTTGATCGATCCGTTTAACGGGCTGGACGATATAGAAACCAAAACAATTAAAACACCCCTCAGTCCTGAAATCACATTCGATGATGACCCTTTACGGATGATGCGCGCCATTAGGTTTGCAACACAGCTCAATTTCCATATCGAGGAAGAAACTTTTAAAGCCATTGCACGTTTTAAGGAAAGAATTTCAATTGTATCGGCTGAACGCATTATTGATGAAGTTAACAAGATATTAAAATCTCCAAAACCTTCAATTGGGTTCAGGTTGATGGACAGTGCAGGTTTGCTTGAGATAATCATGCCCGAGGTGTCACGCCTTAAAGGTGTGGAAGTTGTTAATGGAACAGGGCATAAAGATAATTTTTACCACACCCTGGCCGTGCTTGACCAACTGGCCCGGAAATCGGATGATTTATGGTTGCGCTGGGCTGCCTTGTTACACGATATTGCAAAACCGCAAACTAAAAAGTTTGTTGAAGGACAGGGCTGGACTTTTCACGGGCACAACTTTATTGGATCGAAAATGGTGCCCAAAATGTTCAAAAGGCTCAAACTTCCCTTAAACGAAAAAATGAAATTTGTGCAGAAAATGGTCAATCTGCACATGCGTCCCATTGTGCTTTCCGAGGAAGAAGTGACCGACTCGGCCGTAAGGCGTTTGCTGTTCGAAGCAGGCGACGATATTGATATGCTGATGACGCTTTGCGAGGCTGACATTACATCAAAAAATGAGAAAAAAGTTGAAACGTACCTGGGCAATTTTCAATTGGTACGTGAAAAGTTAAAGGATATTGAAGAGCGGGATGCAGTTCGGAATTTTCAGCCCCCGGTGAGCGGCGAACTAATCATGGAAACCTTTGGCCTAACACCCTGCCGCGAAGTTGGTATTATCAAAAATGCCATAAAGGAAGCCATACTTGAAGGCGAAATACACAACAATTTTGAGGAAGCCTACCAACTGATGCTTAAGGTTGGCGCCGATTTGAAGCTGGAGAAAAATAATTCTTGAACTAATACCCCAGTTCGAGCATAACGGGCAGGTGGTCGCTGAATCCGTCGTTATATTTTAATCCGGTATAAGTGCGGAAAGGCTTTTGGCCCGTGTATGTTTTATCTTTTTCCAGCAGAAAATCAGGTGAAAAAATCTGGAAGCCCTGGCCTGTAACCTGGAGCCCTTTTCCTGTTAAAAGCGTACCGCTTACAATCATCTGGTCAATCATTGCCCATTTTCCCTGGTATTTGCTGCTGCCGGTACCCTTTTGAGCCTTTTTGTAAGATAAATTGTACAATCCGGTTTTCGCCTGGAGTTCTTCTGCAGGCTTTGCCCCAAGTATTTCAGAAAGGCTTACATCAAAAGGTGAATCGTTAAAATCGCCCATGATCAGGATTTTACTATCGGGATTTATGGCAAGAAGGCTGTCGGAATAATTTCTGAGTGTTTTTGCAGCCAATGCCCTCAGGGGTATTGTTTCGGCTACACCGCCGAATTTCGAAGGCCAGTGGTTCACAATTACATTCAGTGTATCGTTTTCAATTATTCCCTTCACATGAAGTATTTCGCGTGTTTTAAACAATGTGTCGGTGGGTTTTGTAACCGGGATGGCATAGTAGAAAAACGGCTTGAAAACTTCAGTCATGTATAAAAGTGCAACGTCAATTCCCCGTTGGTCGGGCGATTCTTTGTGCACGATTTTATAGCCCATTTTTCCTAAAGGTGTTTGGCTCAATAACTGTTCAAGCACAAAGCGGTTCTCAATTTCGCACAGCCCGATAATGGCAGGAAGTTGGCCCTGGCCGGCAGCCATAATTACTTGCGAAATGCGCGTTAACTTCCTGTTGTAGCGTTCGTAATCCCAATATCTTTCACCTGAAGGCAGGAATTCTTCATCGTCTTTTTCGGGATCATCGTAAGTGTCGAAAAGGTTTTCGACATTGTAAAACATGAACTTGAAATGTTTTTCCTGAGGTTGTGAAATGGCAGCTAGCGGGATAAAAAGCAGGACAAAAATTAGTTTGTTAGTTTGAATTTTCATCGTCAGATACTTCTTCAATGTATTCATAGGCGCCAAGGTCGGGGGCAATATCTTCGAGCCGTGAAACATTGTTCAGGTCGTAAGGTACCAACCTCCCGTATTCAATGTTTCCGGCATCTTTTGCCAGGCTAAGCGTGTCGAGGTTAAAATCATACGCGTATGGGTCAGTGAAAAGATGCTTGATCGAATCGGGGTGGTTGTAATCGTCAACCATGTTGGTGAAATTTTCCGGGAAGTTTTCAGTATCGATCGAGTCACCGGTTTTTACCATGCAGTAATCGAAAAGGTAATTGCATTGTTTGTTCTCGGAATTTCCGATAAGGAGTTCAGAATTTTGGCTTCCCCAGATAATTGAATTTTTGAAATTCGCCCTGGCCAGGTCATCCTCATATACCTCGACAAATTCACCTTCGGTGTTTACTAAAATATTCGAAACAACTAAGGCAGGCCCTTTCTGTGAACCCCAGTAATTTGCAATGGTACAGTGGTTAAAATCATAGCTTCCTCCTACCAGAAGCGCTACAGTATAATAGCCACAATCGGTCACAAGGGTGTTGGTGGCATCGATGACTGATTTTATGGCAAAAAGCCCCGCATATGACATGTGCTGTATAACAACATTATGCAGTTTTGCGCTGGCAGCTCCCTCGTATTCAAGTGTCCCAACCTGTAAGCCAATGGTTGCATTTTTTATTTCAACATTAGAAAAAATATTTTTTAAGTTGTTTGGGAAAAGGAGAATACCATACCATTGGTCAGGAACATCTTCATAAAGATCTTCAAGCCGGTCGCCGGCAAACAGAATGGGATCTTCAACAGAGCCTTCGGCCATTATTGCGCCAAGCACAAACATGGCAGCTTTGTCGTGGAAAAATATCCGGGTGCCAGGTTCAATTGTCAAAACCTGGTTGCTGTCAACAATGGCATAATCGTATACAAGGTATGGTTTTTTATCGGCCCAGGTTTGGGTGGTCAGTATTTCGCCTTTAATAAGGTTAAAATCTTGTCCCCAGGCTACAAGGTCAACATCCTGCAAGGTGTTGTTGGTTTCAAAAATCACCGAATCCTGCACCACGAGTGGTTGGTCTACACCGTTTGGGTCAATGGTTACCTCAACAAATATGTATATGCTGTCGAATGCCGGTATTACAACATCCTCAATCTCATTCACAGGCTCGCCGTCGATGTTAAGCCGGTAAAACGATTCGTTACCCCCTGCCAGTTTAATCGAAGATACAACAAGGGATTGGCTGTATGGGTTGATCACCCTGAACGACTGGGTGGTTGAGCCGAGCACGGTGAAAATGGTGTCGAACATTACCGTGTCCTGTGAGAATTTTAACACTGCTTTTCCCGATGAAAAATACCTGTCTTCTTCACACGAAAGCAATACCCAACCCAGGGCAACAGCAATAAAAATTATATGGAAAGCTTTTCTGATCAATACCTTAAATATTACAACCTAAAAACGTTTTTGTTTCCTGTTTATTTTTTAATGTTAAAAATTGTTGCAAAAGTAAATCAAATGTTAGAAAAAATTCCCGTTCAGGGTTTTTTTATTGGCTGATTAATGGAGTTCATAAATCCCGGGCAACTCTCAGCAAAAGTTTTGTCCCGATATAGGGATGATCTTTTTTCTTCGTGGCGACTGGTACAAGTTATGTTTTTCTGCAAACATGTTCGTTTCAGATTTATTAAATATTCAGCTTTGCAAACAGGCTTAATAAGCAATGATTAATTAATATTTTCAGGTATTTAAAAAAGAAACCGTAAACATAAAGGGTTAAGGTTTTCTTATTATTTTAGCAGACAGTTTAAAAAAGCTTTAATATTATGTACAGGACACACACTTGCGGAGAATTACACATAGAGAACATTGCAGATGAAGTAATATTAAGCGGATGGGTACAAAGGGTACGCCGGCTTGGAGGTATGACTTTTATCGATCTGCGCGACAGGTATGGAATAACCCAGCTTGTGCTGGATGAAAAAGCCCCCGATGACCTGAAAACAACAGTTGACGGATTAGGCCGTGAATACGTAATCCAGGTTAAGGGTGTTGTTCTTGAACGGCAAAGCAAAAATCCCAATATGGATACCGGGGATATTGAAATCGAAATTCGCTCATTAAAAATATTAAGCCCATCGCTGGTGCCGCCATTCACCATCCAAACCGATACCGATGGCGGGGATGAACTCAGAATGAAATACCGTTATCTCGACTTGAGGCGTGAAATTGTGCGTGAGAACCTGGTGCTAAGGTCGAAAATGGCCATTGCTGTCAGGAATTACCTCGATTCACAAAACTTCATTGAAACAGAAACTCCTGTACTAATTAAATCAACTCCCGAGGGAGCCCGCGACTTTGTGGTTCCATCACGAATGAATCAGGGGGAGTTTTATGCCCTGCCGCAAAGCCCCCAGCAGTTGAAACAGCTCCTGATGGTTGCCGGCTTCGACAGGTATTACCAAATTGTAAAATGCTTCAGAGATGAAGATTTAAGGGCCGACCGCCAGCCTGAGTTTACCCAGATCGACTGCGAAATGTCGTTTGTTGAGCAGGCTGATGTACTTGACACTTTTGAAGGGCTTACCAAACATCTATTTAAGGTTATCAAAGGGATTGAACTGAACGAAGAATTTCCCAGGTTGCCTTATTCAGAAGCTATGGAGAAGTATGGCAGCGATAAACCCGACATCCGCTTCGAAATGCTTTTTAACGATATTACTTCACTGGTGAAGAACCGCGATTTCAACGTGTTCAACACTGCTGAATACGTTGTTGCTATTTGTGCCAAAGGTTGTGCTGAGTATTCTAGAAAACAACTTGATGCATTGACAGAGTTCGTTAAAAAACCACAAATAGGCGCAAAAGGCCTTGTTTACCTGAAATTCAACGACGATGGTTCTTTAAAATCATCGGTCGACAAATTTTATGATGAAGCAGACCTTAAAAACTGGGCCAATGCCTGCAAGGCAAAGCCTGGCGATTTGCTGCTTATTTTATCGGGTGAAAAGGAAAAAACACAAGTGCAAATGAGTGAATTAAGGCTCGAAATGGCCAAACAACTTGGGTTAAGGGATAAAAATGTATTCAAGCCTTTGTGGGTGGTTGATTTTCCCTTGCTCGAATGGGACGAAGAAACCGGCCGTTATCACGCTATGCATCATCCTTTTACCTCGCCTAAACCTGAAGATATTGAGCTGCTCGAAACCGATCCCGGTAAAGTTAAGGCCAATGCATACGACCTGGTAATTAATGGTGTGGAAATTGGAGGAGGTTCGGTAAGGATTTTTGACAGTAAGCTTCAGGCAAAAATGTTCAAACTATTGGGCTTTACCAGCGAACAGGCTGAAGCACAGTTTGGGTTTCTCATGAATGCTTTTAAATATGGAGCCCCTCCACATGCTGGTATTGCTTTTGGTTTCGACAGGCTTGTGAGCCTTTTTGCAGGCCTCGATTCAATTCGTGACGTTATTGCTTTCCCGAAAAACAATTCGGGCCGCGATGTTATGATGGATGCTCCATCGCCCATATCAGATGAGCAACTGAGAGAACTGGCATTAAAAGTTAAACTTCAGGAAGATAATGATAAAGAAGCTTAAGGATTCATCCATGTTATTTTAAATGATCTGGATCAATGTTTTTTCACTCGATCATTTATTAATTCTTGTGAGGACTATATTTATGGTCTGAAAACAACCCTTAGGTTAACTTCTTCTACCACAGGGAGGCCGTCCTTTATTCCCGGCGACCACTTGGGGCCTTCTTCAATAACGCGGATTGCTTCTTGTGAAAAAGCATCTCCGGGGCTGCTGAGAATTTCAAAGCCGAATGGCTCGCCCATCTCGGTAACCTTAAATTTTACCCTTACCACTTCACGCCGTGGAGTTTCAACACTGTCAGGGTAGTTCAGGTTTTCAGAAAGGTATTGCCTGTACAGGACATCTCCACCCAAGGGCTCAGGATTTGCATTTACCCCCGGCCTTTTGCTGGCTTTTGATATTTCTTCGGATGCAAATACAGAATCGGCTATTGTTGCATCGCTGGCAGCTACTTCAAATAATTCGGAGGCCGAATCAACTTCATCTTCGGCAATTTTTAAACCAGCCATTCTTGAAGTTATCCCATAGGTATTATCCGAAGTTTGTTCATCACTTTCCTGAACTTCAGTGATTACATTTATTGTTGGTTTTAGTTTTTGTTCAATAACTCCTTTTTTATCCTCTTCTCTTTTCGCCTGAACAGACTTCACCTGGGTTTGCTTTTCATTGCTTTCCTTTTCAAAAGCATTATTTGCTTCGGCTAAAAGAACAACTTCACCGGTGTCAGCAAAAGCAGAATCGGTACTAAAACTTGTTGTATCAGAAATTAATGGTTCTTTATCAACTATTAAACTCTCTGCAATTGACTCTTCAAGCTGCTTCCCGGGTTTCGCAATCCAAAAAACCGAAAGGACAACAAGGGCAAATCCGGCAGCAACCGATAAGGTTATCAGCAAAGCTTTTCCTTTTCGATGTTTACCTCTGGCAGGGTCGATGTGTTTTAAATCCTTTTCAATCTGTGTTGGTTCAAGTTGCGATAATCCTTCAAAGGCCTCGTAAAGGAAGGTGTCTCTTTCGAGTTGACGCTCAAATTCATAGCGTTCCCTGTTTGTTAGCTGATCATTCAGGTAGCGCAACAAATTTTCCAAATCATTGTTATGTTTGTTCTTATCGGCCATTGTTTGTTTCGAGACAAATTTTCAGGTTCCTTTTTCCATTTTGAATGAAGCTTTTTACGCTTTTTTCATCGCATTGAAGCGCATGGGCAATTTCCCGGTAACATTTTTTCTGTAAATAAAATAACCTGATACTTTGCTGTTGCTCTTTTTTTAATTTCTCAATGCATTTATATAGTGCGTCGGTCATTTTTTTTTCTTCGTCTAAAGGATGCATCTCAAAGTCGTTTTCCACAAAACTTTGTTCATTAAGTTGCATTTTTTTTAAATGATCGTTTTCAGAATTTTTCTTCCGCAGTTCAAGCAGGCAATGATTTTTTGAAACAACATACAACCAACTTCTGAAATGGTATATTTCCTGCTTAACCGATTCAATGGTAAGTTTTTCGAATATTTGCATCACAGCGTCCTGGGCATCGGCCCTGTTTTTTAAATATTTCAGGCACAACCCGTATACCAGGTGCATATACTTGTGATATAATTCCCCAAGTATCTCCAGGTTACCGGTTTTGCGAAATTCCCTGATTTGAAGCAGGTCAAGCTGACGGTCGAATTCTTCTTGTTTTTTCGATGATGGCATTCGCTGTTGCTTTTCGTTGGATATAAAAATAGCAACAAATTTTTATCAAAAAAATTTATGGAATCTTATTCTCCTTTGCATCTCTATTTCAGAAATCAAATAAAATAGGAAATACCATGAAACGAATTTTGATCATTTTCCTTTTAATCACAGGAATAACAATCGCAGCAAATGCCCAGAGGGTAATTACCGGTAAAGTAGTCGATGAAATGAATGCAGGAATTGCAGGCGTTCTGATTACCGATGAAAACAAAAATGCCAGCACAAAAAGTGGATACGGTGGGTTTTACCGTATCGAACTTGATTCACTGGCTCAAAAGCTTATTTTTTCATCACCGGGTTTGGAAACACAAACCCTTACAATAGGAAAAAATAAACAAATTAATGTAACCCTGCATTCAAAATTAATCAAGGATGAAGTTATGATGGAAAGAAGTTCAGGAATAATGATTTCAGGTGCAAAATCAATAAACATGGCCTTTTCATCAGTTGCAGCGCCTTTTGCTGGTTATGGTGGCGATTTCAATACCGAAGATTATTCTGCCATACATGAAAGTGGTTTCCGGTCGGTAAGGCTGAATCCTCTTTCAACTTTTTCAATCGATGTTGACAATGCATCGTATTCAAATATCAGAAGGTTTATAAACATGGGGCAACTTCCACCTGCCGATGCAGTAAGAATTGAAGAAATGATCAATTACTTCAATTATAACTATCCGGAACCCGAGGGGGAAATTCCCTTTTCAGTATCAACAGAATTTAATACCTGCCCATGGAATGAAAAGCATGGTTTAATGCTTGTGGCTTTGAAGGCAAAAAGTATTGAAAAGGAAAATCTCCCCCCTTCGAACCTTGTTTTTCTGCTTGATGTTTCAGGTTCGATGAATGCGCCCAATAAACTGCCACTGGTTAAATCGGCCATGAAAATGCTGGTAAACGAATTGCGCCCCCAGGATAAAGTTGCCATTGTGGTATATGCCGGAGCAGCAGGTGTTGTTTTAGAAGCAACACCCGGAACAAACCAGAAAAAAATCATCGACGCACTTGAAAATCTTAACGCTGGAGGCTCAACTGCCGGAGGTGAAGGACTTCAGCTTGCCTATAAGATTGCTGAAGAAAACATGGTTGAAAACGGGAACAACCGCATCATTCTTGCAACCGATGGTGACTTCAACGTGGGCCCATCGAGCGATGCCGAATTGGAGCATATGGTCGAAAAAAACCGTGAAAAGGGAGTTTACCTGACTGTTTTAGGATTTGGTATGGGGAACTATAAGGACAATAAACTTGAAACCATTGCTGACAAAGGCAACGGGAATTATGCTTATATCGATAATATCCAGGAAGCCCGGAAAGTGTTTATTGGCGAATTTGGTGCAACACTTTTTACGCTTGCCAACGATGTGAAAATTCAGGTAGAATTCAATCCTGAAAAAGTTAAAGGCTACAGGCTTGTAGGTTATGAGAACAGGTTGCTTAACGAAGAAGATTTTAAAAACGATAAAAAGGATGCCGGGGAAATGGGCGCAGGACATACAATTACGGCACTATATGAAATTATACCAGCTGGTTCCGATGAACAGGTGCCCGAAGCAGAACCTCTGAAGTATCAGGAAAGAAACAAACAGGAAAAATCAAATTTTAAAAATGAAATAGCCACAGTTAAAATCCGCTATAAGACACCTGGGGAGCAGAGCAGCCAGTTATACACCCATACTGTTGATTCAGGAAAAAACAAAACTGAAATGAACTCAGAGAATTTCAAGCTTGCTGCCGCTGTGGCCCAGTTTGGAATGCTGTTGCGCGATTCGGAATATAAAGGTTCTTCATCGTTCGAAAATACGATAGGGCTTGCACGTCAGGCAATGGGAAACGATGAAGAGGGATATATAGCCGAAATGATCAACCTGGTTAAAACTGCCAAAACCCTGATGAAATAAATTCTTACTTGTACTCAATTATATTTTGTGTTTTCAGTTAAAAAAATCCCGGCTCAACAAAATATTGGCCGGGATTCGCTTTTAGGTACAATAATAATTAACGCTGAGATAAGGTTAGAGAGTTATCATGATTATGAATATTATCCTCAAAGAAATCGTTTAAATAAAAATCCTGGTATTCATTTCTCATTTTAAAAATGTGAGGCTTTGATTTTAGCTTGCTATGGTCGCTAAACGAATCGAGGGTTCTGTCGGTAATATATTTGTCGAAATGCATTAAAACATTATAACGTGCATCAACAATCTTGTTGGTTAGCCGGGCTCCACGGTTCAGCCCGTACCAATCGGTTAAAAATGCGATGTCAACATTTAAGTCAGAGACCCTTAACCCTTTTAAATCATACAAAGTTTCAGGCGATGAATTTCCTGAATGAAAAACTTTAACACCTTCAAAGGATACAACATAAGCAATGTTTTCAAGTGCTTCGTTTATTGCATTAGGATGCTTAACATGCATTGCAAGAATTTCAACCCCATTCAAAATTAACCGGTCGTAGTTGTTTTCCAGAGGTGTTGTTTCCACAATACGGCTACTGATTTTCGGAAAATCGGAAGTGAAAATCTTTAATTTGTTAATAACCTGCTGTGGGCAAATCATTTTGACATGTTCATTATGGAGCATGAATTGGGTTGCAACGTAAGGGTCGAAGCTATCGGCCTGATGATTCGATATAAACACAAGGTCAACATCATCGAAAGGCGACAATCCCTGTTTCATTAATGAAACGGTTAATTCTTCAGGTTCGAGGTAACGGTCCATCCCATTGCGGAACAACCCGTCGAACATAATTTTTTGAGCCCCCAGCTGAACCATGAAGCCACTATTGGCAATATATGTTACCCTGGCTGATTTAATATTTGAACTTGCAAAAGAATAATCAGAAATCAATACCAAAATTCCCACAATAAAAAATACAATTACTTTTTTCATAACAAAGAATACATTAGGTGATGTTAAACTTGGGAATCCGATTTAGGGATTAGATTTAACTTTATACTTACAAAGGTAAGACCTAGTAAAGTTAAAGTCAATCAATGCTCAACAATAAAAAAGACATTTTTGTATTTTTTAATAAACGTATCGATTTCTTTGATGAATGTCGGTTTTTTGTTGATGAACGGAAATTATTTTTTTCTGAAAATGACTTTTTTCATATAAAAAATTACAGTTTCAGGTTTTACACCACCCCCTGAGACAACATTGCATCGGCAACTTTCACAAAACCACCAATATTTGCACCTAATAAATAGTTTGTTTTATTATTGCTTGTTCCATATTGTTTACAAGTTTGGTGAATTTCGCCCATGATAATGTGCAAGCGGTTATCGACTTCTTCCCTGGTCCAGTTGTACCGCATCGAGTTTTGTGACATCTCGAGACCCGAAACGGCAACACCACCGGCATTAACTGCCTTTCCCGGAGCATACACCAGGCTTTTGTTAAGGTATTCAACTGCATCGTATGTGCAACCCATATTCGATGTTTCGGCCACCAAAAAACAGCCGTTTTTTACCAGTTGTTTGGCATCTTCAATGTTTAACTCATTTTCGCAGGCACAGGGCAAAGCAATATCTACCGGGTATGACCATGGCCTTTGGTTGGGAATAAACTTAGCACCATATTCTTCGGCATAAGGTTCAACCACATCGTTGTTCGAAGCCCTGAGCTCAAGCAGGTATTCAACTTTATCTCCAGCTATGCCTTCTTTGTCGATAATAAAACCATCAGGCCCCGAAATGGTTACAACTTTTCCGCCAAGTTCATTAATTTTTATTATGGCGCCCCATGCCACATTTCCAAAACCTGAAACTCCAAAAGTGTGCCCCTCAATATCTTTACCAATTTCTTTCAGCATTTGTTGGGTGAAATATACAGCGCCAAAACCGGTAGCTTCGGGCCTGATGAGGCTCCCGCCCCAGTTTATTCCCTTGCCTGTTAACACGCCGGTAAATTCATTTTTCAGACGTTTATACTGTCCAAAAAGATAACCAATTTCACGTCCGCCAACACCGATATCCCCTGCAGGAACATCTGTATTAGGGCCAATATGCCGGTAAAGTTCATTCATGAAACTTTGGCAAAAATGCATGATCTCATTATCGGTTTTTCCTTTGGGGTTGAAATCTGATCCACCTTTCCCGCCACCCATCGGAAGGGTGGTGAGGCTGTTTTTAAATGTTTGTTCAAAACCCAGGAACTTTAAAATGCTGAGGGTTACGCTTGGGTGAAACCTTAATCCGCCTTTATAAGGGCCAATGGCACTGCTGAATTCAACCCTGTATCCGCGGTTTATCTGCACCTCGCCACGATCGTTCACCCAGGGTACCCTGAATATGATTACCCTTTCGGGTTCGGTCATCCGCTCAAGTATCCGGGCTCTCAAATAACGAGGGTTCTTTGTATAAACATCCCAAACCGATTCAACCACTTCATGCACCGCCTGATGAAACTCTTTTTCGCCGGGATTACGTGCAATAACCTGGTTCATGAAATCATTTATGCCATTCATAATTCTTGTTTTACTTTATTTTTACCAAAGTTAGAACATATCCTATGAGGCAAACATGATCAATCTCCTAAACATCACCATGATAAAATTCTGAAATTATGCCATTTAACAATTATTAACAATTGGATTGGGTCGAAGGTTGATTTTTATCATCCTCCATTCTGCAGGAAATAGATGAGTGAACCTTTGTAAAATGAAGGAATTAAAACCAAAAACCTACTCGAAGAGCCAGGCGGTTAAAGTAATTTTCATACTCCATTTCATTTTCCAGGTTTGTTGTGATATCTTTTGTCTGCTGGTATCGATATCCTAAACTTATACTTGTGCCCCAGTTGTTTTTTCTGAATATAACACCTAGCCCTGATTCGATCAACAAACCTCCATGGGTTGTGAAATCGTTGCTTATCGGATGCGGATAATGCGATGGATAATAATAGGAATCGTAGTAGACGATTTCTTCACTTCCTCCAGCGCTGTTGTTTAAACACAAGGTATAACCTGCTTTCCCGTATATGAAAAGAGGCTTGCTTTTGAACGGAAGTATGCGTATGTCAGCAAAAAAGGGCACAAATGTTTTCCCGATAATCTCGGCTCCGGAACCTGCACCTAACAATAGTCTTTTATCAAGCTCGTACACAATTGAAAGGTTGGATGAAAAGGGAGCCGGGTAGGTACCATCGGGGTGACCGGCCAGTAAACCGTTTTCAAAGATAATCAGCAATTTTCCGTTCTCAGGTTTAGAAACATTTTCCTGAGCTGTAACAGCTACCGAAAATAAAAGAAGTATGAACAGTGCAGAATTTCGGGTTTTCATTTAAACTGGTTTTAAAGATTTATACCCCTGAGATGCAAAAAATGGGATTTAGGTTGCGTTACCTCAACGCAACCTTTTCAAACAGGATAACATCTATGAAAAAAATTAACACGCAATTACCATGAATACAGTAAAACATCTTTTTTTTAAAGGAATCTTTCTAATCGTATTTCCGGCCCTATTGGCTTTGTCATCCTGCCAGGATGAATCGTGGGTAACATTCACTGCAAATGTTCCTGTATATCTTTCGTATGAAGATTTACGGAGTTCAATAAAGAATGAATCAACGCAGGAAGTTGCCAACCCCGGAAAAATCTATTTTAAGGATAATTACATTTTCATTAATGAATACCGGAAAGGCGTTCATGTTATCAACAACAGTAACCCTTCCGATCCTCAGGAAGTAACTTTCCTGAACATTCCGGGGAATGTTGATATTGCCATTCGGGGCAATTACCTTTTTGCCGATAGTTACATCGACCTGGTAGTAATCGATATTTCTGACCTTCAAAATGTTCAGGAAGTTGACCGCATCGAAAATTCATTTGAATATTATTTGCCCGAATACGATACAAACTATGAACTTGCAACGGTTGATGAAAAAAAGGGTGTGGTCACTGCATGGGAAATAAAGAAAACACGGGAAAAGATTAATCCTGGTTCGAATATTTACCCTATTTACCGGGACTGGCTCTATGCAGAAGACATGGCATACAATGCCAAGCCGGCAACTCAGGGCGGTTCGGGTGGTTCGGACTTTGGCATAGGCGGTTCGATGGCAAGGTTCGGCCAGTTCGATAAATACCTTTTTGTTCTGACACAGAATATGCTCAAATCATACGAAGTAAGTTCACAGGGAAATTTAACCCGAAGCGATTCAATCTGGGTTAACTGGGGAATGGAAACCATGTTCATCCTGAACGAAACCATGTTTCTGGGATCGCAAAGCGGAATGTTCATTTACGATTTAACCAATTTGCCTACCATCAACTATATTTCCGAGTTTTCACATTTCAGGGCCTGCGACCCGGTGATAGCCGATGAAAAATTTGCTTACGTAACCCTGAAGGTTGGCGGCGCCTGCGGCTGGGGCAGCAACCTGCTCGAAGTGATCAATATTGAAAACATTAAAAACCCGAAACTTGAAAAAACTTACCAGATGGCCGGCCCACAGGGATTGGGCAAGGATGATGAACTGCTGTTTATATGCGATGGCGATGCCGGGTTAAAAATTTTCGATGCCTCCCGGCCTGATGTTGAGCTGCCACTTATTACTAAAATGGAGGCCGAAAACGCTTATGATGTAATCCCGATAAATGGCATTCTGTTTATGATTGCCGATGATGGGTTTTACCAGTA
>JAFGEV010000215.1 GCA_016931385.1 Prolixibacteraceae bacterium | reverse complement strand
TGCAACAAATGATAAGCTTTATCAATGGTTAAATTAAGTAGCGAAGCCTCATGCATGGCATCTTCCTTGTTGTAATCCCATTTGCCGGATCCCCAGTTTCTGATTATCTCATCAACCAGTGTTTTTACGTTCTTGTTCGATGAAATAAGCGGTCCGAAATTAAAGCCACTGCAATATACAGGCAAATCTTTTGGTTCACAGGTGAGCAAATGTGCCCCTAATAACAGATATCCACCCAGGGGTTCGAGTACGTGCTGCCATGGGCGTGTAGCCAAAGGATTTCTTACCTTTATTATTTCATTTTTTTGTAGCGATCGGATACAATCGGGCACAATTCGGTCTTTTGCCCAGTCTCCTCCTCCGATTACGTTACCGGCTCTTACAGTGGCAACCTTAACACCGTGTTTTTGGTATTCGGCAGGGTTAAAAAACGACCTGCGCCATGATGCCGTAACAATTTCGGCTGCTCCTTTGCTTGCCGAATAAGGATCATAGCCACCCATGGGATCATTCTCGCGGTATCCGAAAAGCCATTCCTGGTTTTCATAGCTTTTATCGGAGGTGATAATGATAACCACTGTCGGCAATTTAAGCTGCCTTATGGCTTCCAGCAGGTTGGCAGTCCCCATGATGTTGGTATTCATGGTTTCCAACGGAGTATTGTATGATTCCCGGACAATAGGTTGAGCTGCCAAATGGAAAACAACTTCGGGCCTTATTTCATGGAGTGCTTTTTTAAAGGCTTCAAAATCGCGAACATCCTGATTGTAATGCCGGATAACATGTTCCAGTCCAATTTGATTATAGAGTGCTGGTTCTGTTGGTGGTTCCAGGGCGTAGCCGTATACGTTAGCACCCAGTTCCAGTAACCATTGACTCATCCAGCTTCCTTTAAAACCGGTGTTTCCGGTTACAAGTATCTTTTTTTTTCTGTATTCTGCAAGTGTTTTTGCCAACATGAGTGAATTCAATATTTAGGGTTAACTCCATACTTTCCAGGGAGCATTCCCTTTTGTCCACATATCTTCAAGTACATTTCTATCTCTCAGGGTATCCATAGGCATCCAAAATCCTTCGTGTTTAAAAGCCGATAGGTTGCCTTCTCTGGAGAGCTTTTCAAGAGGCGCCCGTTCGAAAACCGTATCGTCATTTTCAATGAAATTAAAAACTTCCGGTTCAAGCACAAAGAAGCCACCGTTGATCCATGCTGATTCCCTTCCCATGGGCTTTTCTCTGAAATGCTCCACTTTTTCCTCATCACCCTTCAGGGTAAATGAACCGAAACGGCCGGGTTCCTGCACTGCAGTTAAGGTTGCCAGACCTTTCTTTTTCTTATGGAAGTCAATTAACTCGCTGATGTTTACATCGCTTACCCCGTCTCCGTAAGTCATACAGAAAGTTTCGTTGCCCAGGTATTCCCTCACCCTTTTCAACCGTCCTCCGGTCATCGTATTCGAACCTGTATCGATAAGTGTTACTTTCCAGGGTTCGGATTGGTTATTTAAAACCTGCATGGTATTGTACTTCAGGTCGAATGTGACATCTGAAAGGTAAAGGAAGTAATTGGCAAAGTATTCTTTTATCATATATCCTTTGTAACCCAGGCAAATAACAAAGTCATTGATACCGTAATGGGAATAAATTTTCATGATGTGCCAAAGGATCGGTTTACCTCCGACTTCCACCATGGGTTTGGGTCTGATACCGCTTTCTTCACTGATACGGGTTCCGAAACCACCTGCTAACAAAACTGCTTTCATTTCAAGTATTTTAGATTTCAGTTAGAGTTGTTCATCCAGGAATCATTTTTTTTCCGATGTGTTCAAAGATAGTGAATGATTCCTATTAATTTTGTTCAAAGTAAGATTAAGAGCCAGATCAATCCCTTCTGAGTTCCAATGGGTATCGGTTCCATAATATAGCGTGTCAGCACTTTTTGAAAAATCTTCATAAATATCGATATAATTGATATTCCTCTTGTCAAGTGCGGTATGTAGCTTTGGTAAGAAATTGTTGTACTGATCGTTGTTGATGAATTTGTGATAAAGACTATACTTGTTTGGTATGGGCATGAAAATTAGTTCCAGGTTGTATTGCTCAAATAACTTATCTCTCATTCTTTTAACATTGTCTGCATATCTTTCTATCTCTTCTTCCGAATAACTATAGTAGAAACAACCAGGATCAGTTCCGTATTCTTTTTTATAAAACAACCAGGGTTGTTCACCTTTTTTATAGCGGGCAGTGAGTGTTGAAATATAGCCAAACCAGTTAAATTTTAACGATGCAATAGCAGAATAAACCTTATTGGTGAAATGACTTTGTTTCAACATAACTTCATAGAGATTTTCTGAGTTTCTTCTGAAAATCAGGTTAATCATGTTTTCAAACAATTTGGAAGCACCTTGCTTTTTGATTACATCACAGCTGGTAGTATATTCAGTTGAGAATTTTTCCGGGATATTTCTTTCTACGGTTTCATAAATAAAATACTTTGTGGAATCTGACTGATTAAAATTTACTGATTCAAGTAAACAAAAGGGGTTTGCCTGGGTAGGATCCTGTGTAACATAAGAATAAACTTTTTGATTCAGTTTCTCTGACAATCTTTCTGGCAAACTGGTTACAAAGATCATATCGAAGAAGCTGTCTCCATAGGTCAAAATATCGGCCTGGTGGATATCCGGGTTATCTTCTGATTGTCTGTACTTTCTTACCTTGGGTGGAAAATCTTCCTGAAAGTCTTTTATGCAGCTGAAGTAGTAAAGGTCACCATATCTGTTGAAATCCTGTGTTTCCTGATCCATTTTTTCATTAAGCACAGTGTTCATTAAAGGGAAGGCCCTGACTGCAATAAAGGCATAAAGACTGATGAAACCAAGCAAGTAAATTGTTATCCTCAATATTTTCTCTTTCATTTCAAATCAATTTAAAATTGAAAATAAAGAAAATCTGACGCTTCCCATACTCCCAGTATAAATAGTGCTAAAATCATAAACATAACAGTTAACCATTTTACATATTTTGGCAAAATCCGTATGCGGGTATACAATTCAAAGTTCTCTTCCAGAATTTCTATAACCATTAACAGCGCTATTAAACCAAAACTGAGGTAAAAATCAATCTGAAATTCAAAAAGATTGAGAGGCACAGAATACCTCAAATCAGTCATTTTACCTATTATGTATAGCGCATCCTGAAGATTGTTTGCTCTGAAAAAGATCCATGCAAAGTATGCCAGTGCAAACGTAATGATAATCTGTAATGCATCGTGTAAACGCGGTAAACGGGTTATTCCCAAAGTGCCGTTTAACTTATCCTTGAGAGATTGAGTCCAAATCGAAAACAATTGGTAAAAACCATGAAGTGCACCCCAGATTACAAAAGTCCAATTGGCACCATGCCACAAACCACTGACAAGAAAGGTGAAGAACAAATTGAAATAATGACGGCTTTTTGTGCTTACACGACTTCCTCCTAAAGGAATATATAGATAATCTCTGAACCAGGTGGAAAGTGAAATATGCCAGCGGTGCCAAAACTCACGGATACTTTTGGCCATATAAGGCCTCCTGAAGTTCACCATCAGATCATATCCCATGACTTTTGCGGTTCCTATAGCAATGTCAGAATAACCCGAGAAGTCGCAATAGATTTGAAACGTGAAGAAAAAGGTGGCCAGCAGGAAATGAGGCCCCTGGAAATCACCAGGGTTGTTATAAACCAGATTTACATATTCTGAAAGTCGGTCAGCAATAACTACTTTTTTAAAAAAACCCCACAGCATCCTGATGATACCATCTCTTACATTGTCGTAACTTAAATTATTCTTTTTATAGAATTGCGGAAGCAGGTTGGTGGACCTTTCAATAGGACCTGCCACCAGCTGCGGAAAGAAGGACACATACAATGCGAAAATGCCAAAGTGTCTTTCAACAGATTGATTGCCTTTATATACATCAATGGTATAACTCAATGTCTGAAAGGTAAAGAACGATATACCAACGGGCAACAATACATCGTAAGCGGGTACCCTGTAAAAAAGGTTGAATTGAGAAAACAGTACGTTTAAAGAGTCCCCAAAAAAGTTGAAGTATTTATAAAAGAAAAGAATCCCAAAACTGACCACAAGACCAGTTGTCAACAGGAAGATCCTGATGCCTTTTCGTTTGAAATGGCCTAATCCTATGCCACATATATAATTGGTGAGGGTGGTGATGAGAATCAACACCACATACTTGTAATTCCAGCACATGTAAAAGTAGTAACTCGCGATCAACAGCAAGACCCATCTGAAACGATGTGGCAGCATGAAATACAACGCAACTACGAGCGGGAAAAATACAATGAATTCAAGGGAATTGAAAAGCATATCTAAAAAATAAACATCTTAATTATATACTAACTTTGGGATGCAAAGGTTATTTTTTTTTAAACTTATTACACATGAATTTTTATAAAGTTTGCCAATAAAGGGATTAAACCATGTGTATTTTTGGCGAAAGTCAGGAAAATGCTGTCTCAAATATGCTTTAAAACTGCAATATGGCAGGCCACAATACCCGCCGTTTCGGTTCT
>JAFGEV010000214.1 GCA_016931385.1 Prolixibacteraceae bacterium | reverse complement strand
TACGAAATTACCAATACATTGTATGCAAGCTTTTTGAGCCTTGCCGGATGCGACAGCCTGGGTTTCATTGGCCATTTGCGCTTGATCGACCTCGGGTCACGCGATACAAAAATTCACTGGGATACGTATAAATGGCGCTTTATCCCGGTTAAGGGTTATGAAAATTACCCGGTAGTGAATGTAACATGGGACGGGGCACAGTATTTTTGTTATTTCATGGGACGGGGGCGCCTGCCCAGCGAGGCCGAGTGGGAATATGCCGCAAAAGGAGGGATATATGCATTGCGCTATTATACCGATAAACGAATGGGTACATACGAATATTACCACAAGTATGCTGGCAGCAATATAATGAAGGAGGTTGGATGGTTTGTCGATAACTCAAGAGGGTATTGCCATAAAGTTGGTGAGAAGAAAGCCAATTTGCTCGGAATACATGATATGAGCGGCAATGTATGGGAGTGGTGTTACGACAAATACAATGCTGAATTTTATAAGCGTAACGCCGAGAGCCACGACCCTATGTGCCTTACCGGACCTGGTGTGCGTGTTAACCGTGGAGGAAGCTGGAGCAACGATGCCACATACTGCCGTGTATGTAATCGCAATTTCTTAATCCAGGGAGGGAGTAATAAATTTTTGGGATTTAGATATTTGCGGAAATAATATTCTTTTTGGAGCAGATTGTTCGTTTTTAGATTAATTTTGCTTTGAACATTAAAACCCGGCGCTATGACAAAAGAAAAAAACATCAAAAAAGATTCAAACAAAAAGACACCAGCACATTCGCTTAAAGAAAAGCGGGCTGCCAAAAAAGCAAAGATTGAAAGTAAAAGAAACAATTAATGCGTTCTGACGCTGTTTGAGAAGCGGGATTATCTTAAAGGTTTTTCCGCTTTTTTATTTGGGATATTTTTTCGATGTTTTACCTTGGCAGGGGGATTACTCTATTCATCCTCCAAAACTTGTGCTTTTCGTTTCAA
Source organism: Prolixibacteraceae bacterium (assembly GCA_016931385.1). Taxonomy (GTDB): domain Bacteria; phylum Bacteroidota; class Bacteroidia; order Bacteroidales; family Prolixibacteraceae; genus DAIMEA01. The sequence continues at coordinate 5,945 of JAFGEV010000214.1, read as the reverse complement.
TTTCTGATATGTTACAATAGTTATTATTTTAAACCGATCAATGTAATATTTATCACAAATAAAAATCTGCAAAAGACTTAACATTATACCACTAAACTTAAAATGTAAACCCATAATTTATTAACTTGTAAAAAAAGTAAAAAATTTATATGCTTAACAAGATCATTCAACTCAGTATTAAAAATAAGCTGATTATTATTTTACTAACCCTGTCAATTGCCGGTTTCGGGATTTTTGCCATTACCCAGATTCCACTGGGTGCAGTGCCCGATATTACCAATAACCAGGTTCAGGTTATCACAACCAGTACAAGTCTGGCAACCCAGGATGTAGAACAGTTTATTACCTATCCGGTGGAACTGGAAATGTCGAACCTGCCGGGAGTGAAAGAGATCCGTTCCATTTCAAAATTCGGGCTTTCGGTTGTAACCATTGTTTTTGAGGATAAAATGGGGACATTCCTTCCCCGGCAGCTGATCGCCGAAAAAATAAAATCGGCTTCGGAAAAAATTCCCGAAGGATTTGGAACACCCGAAATGGGGCCGATCACTACGGGTTTGGGAGAGATCTATCAGTATATTCTGGATACAAAGCCCGGATACAAGGATAAATATTCTACCATGGAATTGCGTACCATGCAGGACTGGATTGTTAAACGCCAGTTATCGGGTATTCCCGGGGTGGTTGAGGTGAATACCTGGGGCGGTTACCTTAAACAATATGAGGTGGCTGTCGATCCTGAAAAACTGAAAAGCTTCGGGTTGACCCTCCTTGATGTTTTTAATGCGATTGCCTCTAACAACAGTGTTGCAGGGGGAGCTTACATCGAAAAACTTGATCAAAGTTATTTTATCAGGGGCGACGGACTGGTTACAAGCCTCAATGATATTCGTTCGATTGTTGTGGATAACATTAAAGGAATCCCCGTTTTAGTAAGCGATGTTGCACTTGTGCAGTTTGGAAGCGCCAACCGTTTTGGAGCAATAACAGCAAATGGCGAAGGTGAAAAGGTGATGGGGCAGATCATGATGTTGAAAGATGCCAATTCAAATAAGGTGATCAAAGAGGTTAAGAAAAGGGTTGAAGAAATTCAAAACAACCTTCCCGAAGGCATTTTTATCAATCCCATTGTTGAACGCAGTGAGTTGATTAAAAAAACGTCCTTCACTGTTTTTGAGAACTTATTATTTGGATGTTTGATCGTTTTTGTTGTCGTTGTATTTTTGCTTGGCAACCTACGTTCGGGATTGGTGATTGCATCAATGATACCCCTGTCGCTGCTCTTTACACTTTCGCTCATGTACATTTTCAAAATTGATGCAAACCTGATGAGCCTTGGTGCGCTCGACTTCGGGATCATCATTGACGGGGCAGTGATCATTGTTGAGTTTATTGCTGTGAGTTTAACCGTCAGGTCAGCAGAGCTGGGCGCTTCCGTGGGTGAAGGCCGGAAAAAGCTTATGGATCAGATCACTTTCAATGGAGCGTCAAAAATGATGAACTCTGCAATATTCGGACAGGTTATCATCCTTATTGTTTTCATTCCCATTCTTTCGTTAACCAATGTTGAAGGTAAGATGTTCAGGCCCATGGCCCTTTCGTTCAGTTTTGCATTGTTGGGGGCAATGTTTTTCGGGCTAACGTGGTTGCCGGTAGCTTCATCGATGTTTCTGAAACCTGTGCCCGAAGAAAAAAAATTCAGGATAACAAGGTGGATGATGAAGTGGATTTACTGGTCGTATGAGCCTGTGATACGTTGGTCATACAACCATAAAAAAATTATTCTTGGAATGGCTTTGGCCTCGTTGATTGCCACCGTAGTTGTTTTTACAAGGATGGGGGGTGAATTTGTCCCAACCCTCGATGAAGGCGACTTCGTCATTCAGCCTGTTTTAAAAACGGGCACTTCTTTGTCGAAAACCGTCGAGCTGACCACCAAAATGGAAAATATCCTGATTGAAAAATTTCCCGAAGTCGACCAGATCGTCAGCCGGATTGGTGCTGCCGAAGTTCCAACCGACCCAATGTCGATGGAAGAAATCGATATGATCATCAAACTGCATCCCCGTAAAGATTGGGTGTCGGCAAAAACAAAAGAGGAACTGGCAGACAGGTTTAAACAAGCCCTTTCGGTACTTCCGGGTATCGAGTACGAATTTACCCAGCCCATCGAAATGCGTTTTAACGAACTCATAACCGGAGTACGCGCCGACCTTGCCATAAAAATCTTTGGAGAGGATCTGGATATTCTTAACCGGAAAGCTTTTGAAGCTAAGGCATTAATTGACAATATCCCGGGTGCTGCCGATATCATTGTTGAGAAAACTGCCGGGCTTCCTCAAATGAGGGTGAAGTATAAGCGTGACAAAGTTGCGCAATACGGTTTAAATATTGAAGAGCTTAACAGGTATGTTGCCATGGCATTTGGCGGGGAAACAGCAGGAAGTGTTTTTGAGGGTGAACGCAGGTTCGATCTTGTTGCACGTTTACAACATGATCACCGTTCGGATATTGAGCATATCAGGAATTTGTTTGTGGCATTGCCAAACGGCAATCAGGTTCCGTTAAGCGAAGTTGCACAAATTGAATATACCAGCGGGCCTGCCAAAATTTCGCGCGATAACACGCAGCGAAGGGTTGTTGTAAGTGTCAATGTCAGGAACAGCGACCTGCAAACGGTTGTTGATGCGGTACGCCCTGTCCTGGATGAAAAACTCAATCTTCCACCCGGTTACTACATTGAATATGGCGGTCAGTTTGAAAACCTGAACAATGCCAGCCGCAGGCTTCAGCTTGCCGTTCCGGTTGCACTGCTGCTGATTTTTATTTTCCTCCATTTCGCTTTTGGATCGTTACGCGAAGCCGCAATGGTTTATTCTGCCGTGCCCCTTTCGGCTGTAGGTGGTGTGTTCCTCCTTTGGATACGGGGTATGCCTTTCAGCATTTCGGCTGGTGTTGGTTTTATAGCCTTGTTCGGCATTGCCGTGTTAAACGGGATTGTGTTGATCGAACATTTAAAAGAACTCAAAAAAGAAGGGGTAGCCGATATGAAAGAACGGATTTTAAGAGGGACCAGAGAACGACTTCGTCCTGTGTTCCTTACAGCTTCGGCAGCTGCCATGGGCTTTTTCCCAATGGCCATTTCAACATCGGCCGGTGCCGAGGTGCAGCGCCCGCTTGCTACGGTAGTTATCGGGGGTTTAATAACATCAACCATGCTTACCATGATAGCCCTACCTTTGCTGTATGCAATTTTTGACGATGTTACCGGAATAAAGTTCAGACCCTTGAAACTGATCAGAAGCAAAGCGTTACCTTTATTGTTATTGCTTTTGGTCCCCGCAATCATCGCAAAAGCTCAGAAACCTAAAATCTCACTCGATGAGGCAATCGGAATTGCAAAAGAAAACAATAGCGGGATAAAGGCCTTTGAGAAATACCTCGAAGCACAAAAAGCCCTGGTGCCCGCTGCTTTTTCTATAGAAAAAACTTCGGTTTATTATGAGTATGATGAAAACAATGTAGCCGAAAACGGATATCCCCTGGGTGTATTTGGTGTTGAACAGTCGTTTGAATTCCCAACTGTATATTTTGCCCAAAAAAAGGTAGCCGGGCTAAATGTCGAAATTGTTAATACGGAGTATGAACGTAACCTCATGATCCTTAAGAAAGAAATATCGCAGGCTTATTATAAGGTAACGTTTCTCAATCAAAAAAAGCAGAAACTCGATATGATCGACTCTGTATACAGCAATTACAATTCGGCTGCCGAAAAAATGTTCCTTGCAGGGGAAATCAGCCGGATCGATATGCTTAATGCCCAATCGAAACACAGCTTGTTAAAAGTTAGCGTGAATCAAATAATGAATGACATCGGGATTGCATTGGAAGAACTGAATGCACTTTTGCAGTCGGAAAATGAATACGATGTTTTACCTGTTCCGTTAACCAGGGTTGAACCCGAAATTCAGCTCATGGAAAATGAACCCGGTTACAATGCTTTGTTATATGCCGGACGATTAAACGAAGCTCAGTTGCGGGTGGAGAAAAACAAGTTGCTTCCCGATCTGAATGTTGGGTATTTTAACGGTTCCAACAACTATGCCGAATCAAGAAATTACTATGGTGTAAATTTTGGATTGAGTTTGCCAATCTTTTTTGGAGGACAGAAGGCGAAAATCAACGCACAGCGTATGGAAGGGGAGGCTGTTCTGTATCAACAGCAGAATTATAAAGTACGTTTTCAGGCAAAATTGAGTACACTCCGGTCTGAAATAAAAAAGTACAACGAGATATTGACATATTATGAAAGCGATGGAAACAACCTTGCCAATGAGATGATTAAGGTTGCCAGGGAAAGTTACGCTGCAGGTGAGATCGATTTTTTCCGGTTTGTCCATTCTATTGAGGATGCGGTGCAGATGTACATTGCCTACCTCGATAATTTATATAATTATAACAATGTTGTTTTGGAAATGAATTATTTAACCCTCAATTGATAAAAAAATGAGATCAATAGTATATACAGTAATATTAAGTTTCGTTGCAATGGCATTCATTGCCTGTGGTAGCAAAAAGGTTGTGGATCAAGTCAAAGAAGATGACAACGTTATTCGGGTTTCGCTTGAGCAGTTTAATACAACCGGAATGAAGCTTGGTGAACCCGGAATCCGTATTTTTTATGACGAAGTGAGGGCATCAGGTTTTACGATTCCTTCACCCAATGGGGTCGCATCGGTCAATTCCCTGATTTCCGGAAAAGTATCGGGTTTGAGTCATACGGTGGGCAGTTACATTCCCCGGGGTAAGGTAATATTTACTGTCGGGGGAAACGAAGTGGTTTCCCTTCAGCAGGATTACATTCAAAGTTGTTCCGACCACGATTTTAAAAAAAAGGAACTTGACAGGGTGACGAAGTTGGTAAAGGAAGAGATTTCAGCTGAAAAGACCCTTTTTGAAGCCCAAAATGCATACAAGCTTGCATTGAGCAAGAAAAACAGTGTCGGGGCGCTTTTAGATATGCTTAACCTTGATCATGAAAAGGTGGAAGCAGGAAAAATTTCATCTTTTGTCGAGGTGATTGCACCAATCAGTGGGTACATTACAAACATTGCCATTGTTAACGGGCAATACATTCAGCCCGGTTATGAAGCTGTAAAAATGGTCGATACCCAAAAACTGAAACTGAAGTTGAATGTATTTAAAAGCGATATTAATTCTTTTAGGCCTGGACAAAAAGTCGTTTTCTTTGATCCCGATCATAAACAGAAAGAATATTCAGCGACAATTGAACTGGTTGGCAAAGAGGTTGACTCTGAAACAAAAACAATAAGCTGCATTGCTTCGATTGACGGTGTTGAGCAGGCAGGACTGATTAACGGTTTGTTTGTTGAAAGCCGGATTATCCTGCGTGAATGGGAAGCGCTATCGCTTCCTGCCGATGCTGTGTTCAGTTCAGGTGAAAAACAGTATGTTTTTGTAAAAACAGGGGAAGAAAATGGCGAAATTCTTTTTACAAGGGTCGATGTTGAAACCGGGCCAACCATTAATGGTTATAGCGAATTGGTAAATACCGGTTTGTCGAACATTCTTTTGGAAGGGGGCTATTACCTGGCCACGGGGGAGTAACAAATCTTTTCGGTTAATAATTTATAACACATGTTGACATTCGGAGTTATTGGCGCCGGCATGATTGCCGAAAAACACATCGTTGGGCTGCAAAAAACCGGTCAGGCTACGGTGAAATGGGTAGCAAGGAACGATGCATCGCGATTGGCTGATTTTCAGGAAAAGTACAGCATTGACATAGGCACCACTGATTACCGGGAAATTCTTGCCGATGGGGATGTAAATGCCGTGGTAATCACCAGTCCGCCCGCTCTTCATTACGGAATGTTCAAAGCAGGTGTTGAAGCCGGGAAGCACATATTGCTTGAAAAACCGGC
>JAFGEV010000021.1 GCA_016931385.1 Prolixibacteraceae bacterium | reverse complement strand
GAAGTTGAAGGAGCTGTTGAAGATAAAACTGCAGGGGGCTATGCCGTTGAACAGACTGAAGATTTTAAACAAAAGCAGGCTGCCCTGATTCAGGAAAGGGCGCTGGTTACTGATGTGGTTATTTGTACAGCGCAGATACCCGGCAGGAAAGCACCAGTTTTAATAAAAAAAGAAACAGTTAAAAATATGAAGCCCGGGGCTGTTATTGTCGATCTGGCTGCATCAACAGGCGGAAACTGTGAACTGACCGAAAATGGAAGAACGATCAGCGTTGGTGAAGTTACCATTATTGGCGAGTCGGAATATCCTTCCACAATGGCCTGCGATGCAAGTGCCATGTACGGGAAAAACCTTACCAACTTCACTGCTTTATTAATGGGTGAAGATGGCAAACTAAATCTCAATTTCAGTGATGAAATTGTTGGCGGAACATGTTTGACTTTTGATGGTGAGGTGAAAAATGAGCGGGTTAAAATCGTTTTAGGTTTGTGAACTTGAATTGATAATTGGTTTTTGAAAGTGTTAATTTGAAATTATGGAAAATATATTGAAGCTTTTTGCAGAACATAAAGAAGCCGTTTTTGTAATTGTATTGGCTATATTCCTTGGAATTGAGGTGATATCGAATGTGCCTTCGGTGTTGCATACTCCTTTAATGTCGGGGGCAAATGCAATAAGCGGTGTGATCATTATCGGGGGGATTATCCTTTTGGGACATGCCGATCTCTCCAAAATATCGCTTGAGCTGGTTTTGGGCATTATAGCCGTTTTTATGGCTACTCTGAATGTTGCCGGCGGGTTTGTTGTTACTGACCGGATGCTGGATATGTTTAAAAAGAAAAAGAAGTAAAAATGCAAACACTTGATTACGGTTCAATAATACTCGATTTTAGTTACCTTATTTCAGCAATATTGTTCATTATTGGTTTAAAAAGGTTAAGCCATCCCGAAACAGCAAAAAAAGGTAATTTATTTGCTGCCTCAGGAATGTTGCTGGCCATGATTACAACCTTAATATTGCATAAGAATGCAAGTGGTGGGGGTATTGCCCTTGCTAATATTATTCTAATTGTTGTAGTTATTTCAATTGGTACTGTGGTAGGCTCGTTAATGGCACGAAAAGTTAAAATGACTGCCATGCCCCAGTTGGTATCCTTGTTTAATGCAACAGGAGGTGCAGCATCAATGTTGGTTGCTTTAATGGAGTTTGGGAACCCAAACAATTCACCGGTACTTGTTACATTACTGGGTTTGGTGATAGGCGCTATTGCTTTTAGTGGCAGTATTATAGCCTGGGGAAAACTCGATGGAAAGATCAAAACCTGGTATGCCAGAATCTTTCGTTACATCAACCTGTTTCTTTTGACACTTACCGTTGCGATTATTGTATTTATGCTACTCCCTGTTTCTGAGGGTGTCAATGTAAATGTTTTGCTTTATACACTTTTGGTGATTGCCTTGGTTTACGGTGTTTTGTTTGTAATGCCAATTGGCGGGGCCGATATGCCTGTGGTTATATCTTTATTGAATTCATTTACTGGAATTGCTGCAGCCATGGCCGGCTTTATTTATAAAAACCAGGCAATGATCCTGGGCGGGATTTTTGTGGGCGCTGCAGGAATGATTCTTACCATATTGATGTGCCGTGCAATGAACCGCTCGTTATTAAATGTAATTGTTGGTGCCTTTGGTGGCGGAGCTGCTGCCAGTAGTGATAAAGAAGTGGGTACTGTGAAAGAAATAACTTTGTCGGATGCTGCTGTTCTTTTAAATTATGCACAGAAGGTGGTAATTGTTCCCGGTTATGGTTTGGCTGCTGCACAGGCTCAACATGTTTGCAGCGAGCTGGATAAATTGCTTACCGATAGTGGAGTGGAGGTAAAATATGCCATTCATCCGGTTGCAGGACGTATGCCTGGTCATATGAACGTACTTTTGGCCGAAGCCGATGTCCCCTATGAAAAACTTGAGGAAATGGAAAGGATTAATCCCGAAATGCCCAACACAGATGTGGTGGTGGTAATTGGTGCTAACGATGTGGTTAACCCTGCTGCAATTGATGAGCCCTCGAGCCCTATTTACGGAATGCCGATTATCAATGCACACGAGGCAAAACGGATTATTGTTTTGAAACGCGGTATGGGCAAAGGTTATGCTGCAATTGAAAATTATTTGTTCTACAACGATAAAACAAACATGTTGTTTGGTAATGCCAAAGATAGCCTGCAAAAACTTGTTAGCGAGATAAAGAATTTATAATCTATTCATCAAAATATCATAGCCCGGGAAGCATTTATTCTTTTCGGGCTATTTCTTTTTTATTATTCGAAACACAAATGAAATAATGCTCTATTTTTCAGGTATATTTTCAATTTTGTTTTTAAGAAAGTGAAATGCTTTTTCGAGATTATCACTTGCTCTACCTGTAATTTCTTTCATAAATTCCCACTCGTATCCTTTGATGTGCAATAAATAAGTATTTGGGTATTTCCGGTATATTTTGTGGCAAAGCTCCAGAACGAATGCAGGTGAAGCTGAATGTGTTGTAAAATCAACTTTTGTTGAAGGTGTTACTTCTTCAATGAAAAAGCTTTCAATATTTTCTTTCGAGGCATCAACAAAAAACACGATATCATATTCAGAAATGGTAGAAGCGTCTTCAATGTTTAACTGATAATTACCGTCGACTGTGATATTCGTTTTCGCTTCCTGCCTGGCCCATTCTTCAATTTTTTCAGAAAGCTCAATACCTAATCCATCGTCTTGCCGGCCAGGGTTGCCATAGCCGTAAACCAGAATTTTAGGTTTTTCACTCATTTTAAAGTTTTAATGATAGAAGAAAATTTAAAAATCCCGACACTATTCTGATATCGGGATTTTTTCTTTAATTGTATAGTTTTGCCAGTGGTTTAATATCTATTTTATTTTTCTGTCGATCAGTTCATTGTTCGAGTTGTAGAGTGAAATTTCCAATGGCATTTGCCCTAAAGCATGAGTAGCACAGCTCAGACAGGGATCATAAGCCCTGATGGCTACTTCAACCGCGTTCATCATTCCCTCGGTTATTATCGACTGACCGGTCATCACATTTTGTGCAACCTGGTTAACAGCATTGTTCATAGGCTGGTTGTTGTTTGTAGTGGAAACAATCAGGTTAGCCATTTCAATCTGGTCGTTACTGTTAACTTTATAATGATGGAAAAGTGTGCCACGGGGTGCTTCAATCAATCCCACACCTTCTGATTTTTTATTGCCTTTAATAACCAGTTCGCCCTTTTGAATATCAGGATCGAGCAATAGCTCTTTCATTTTTTCGGCTGAATGCAGAATTTCTATTAACCTGGCCCAATGCATGTGCATCGATTTATTGCTGGGTTTACCATAGTTATAGGCTTTAAAACTTTCAAACTCTTTTTGAGCCAGAGGTGTGTCGATAAAATCGGCGGTATTCATTCGGGCAAGCGGGCCAACAGTATACCAGCCATTGTCTTTCCCAAATTCCTTCAGATACGGGAATTTCATATAACTCCACGACCGGACTTCTTCTTCAATATATTTATAGTATTCCTGGTAATCGACATCGTGAAGGATGATTTTTCCTTCTGAATCAACAGCCCTTAATACACCATGATATAAATCGAGAGCGCCGTCCTTGCGCACAAGGCTTAAATGGTTTGAAGGGAATTCAGCAAAATCATCAATAATTTCTTTATGGTTACTGTGATAATCTTTAAAGAAGGTCAGGGCATCCTGGCTCCATGAAATCATTTTATCGATGTTCATTGGGTCATTACCTTTAAGGAACGTGTCAACTTCTTTTTGTGTGAGCGATTTATTTATTCCACCCGGAATAGCGCCTGTTCCATGAATCTTTTTCCCTGCCGTTGCCTGAATAATTTCCTGACCGAATTTCCGCATCATGACTCCCTGAACAGCAAGGTCCTGGTGTTCAAGGGCAACACCAATTACATTTCTTATAGAGGGATCGGCATTAACTCCAAACAATAAATCGGGTGAGGCCAGGTGAAAGAAATGTAACGAATGCGACTGGAACATTTGCCCGTAATGCATTAACCGTCTCATTTTTTCACCGGTGGGGGTTAAACCGTCGCCTGTTCCGGCGCCAACAATAACATCCATTGCCTTAGCCGCTGCTAAATGGTGACTAACCGGGCAGATGCCACAGAGGCGTTGAACCAGAACCGGTGCTTCCCAGTAGGGCCTGCCTTGAACAAACCGTTCAAATCCCCTGAATTCGACAATGTGCAACCTTGTTTGCAGAATATTTCCGTTGTTGTCGATATGTATTGTTACCTTACCATGCCCCTCGACGCGGGTTACAGGTTCTATTGTAATTTTTTGTCCCATTGTTAACTTGTTTTAATCAAATTTAATAACCTCGTAAGGTAAATCCATTTCTTCCCCTTTAACCAAAGCAATCAGCGCTTTCCATATTAAGTCGGCCCTTGGCGGGCAACCCGGCAGGTAATAGTCAATTTTTACTACTTCATGACAGGGATAGACTTTATCGAGAAGTATAGGCAATTCCGGATCGTTGGGGACAATTTTTTGATGGTTTTGTTGTACGGTAGGTCCGCCAATATATGCCTCTTCCAGGCATTCTTTTATTGGTATCCCGTTTCGCATTGCAGGTAATCCGCCCATGATGGCGCATTCGCCTAAAGCGATCAGTATTTTGCAGTTTTCGCGAAAATCTTTTAAAACATGTACATTTTCACTATTACAGCATCCCCCTTCAATTAAACCAATATCACATTTTTTGGTAAATTTTTTAATGTCATCGATGGGTGACTTGTTAAACTCCACCACTTCAATTAACTCCAATATTCGTTCATCGATATCAAGAATCGACATGTGACAGCCGAAACATCCGGCTAACGACGTGGTTGCAACAATTGCTTTGTTCATAATACTGCTTTTTTGCTTTTACTAACCTTTTCAATATCGCTACCAATAGGCATTAAATCGTATTTTCTTTGACCGATTGGTTTTTTAAATCCTTTTCCTTTTACAAGGATTGCTCCAACCGGACATATCTCCATTGCTTTTTCGGCCAATTCATCGGTAAACTTATCGGCCGATTCAGGGTCAACAATAATTTCAACCTTATGTCCCCTTTTCTTGAAGGCAAAGATGTTTTTCCCTTCATCATCCTTGATCACCCGTATGCACCGTTTGCAAAGCACACACCTGTTATGGTCCTTGATGATTTTCGGATTTGAGGCATCAAGCTCCCTTATAGGGAACATGAAGGGGAAACGCGGCGCCATCACTGAGTACCTGTATGCCAATGCCTGCAAGATGCATTCACCGCTTTTTTCACAGGCAGGGCAAAAATGGTTTCCTTCAACAAACAGGAGTTCGATGATTGACCTTCTCAAATCAGTAAGTTCCGCCGATTCGCTTTCTATCGACATGCCTTCGGCAACAGGTGTTGTACATGCGGTCATCAGCCTTCCGTTAACTTTTACTGTACATATACGGCATGCTCCTTTGGGTTTTACACCTTCGATATTGCACAAAGTGGGTATATATATGTTGTTCTCTTTTGCAGCTTCAACTATATATTGCCCTTTTTTGGCTATGCACTCTTTACCGTCTATTATAATTTTTATCGTTTGATACATTTTCTCTCAATTTAAACATTTGCAATTCTGTTGGTAGCCTCACAAGCTTCTTGTACAGCCAGGTTCAGGTCGAACCCAGTCTCATAATCCTTCTTGGTTTTTAAAAGCGAGGTATATAGATGCCTGAAATTGTTTATGCTTGAAGTTATTGGATTTGCTGCAGTCTGGCCCAATCCGCACCGGCTTGCTTTCAGTATTTTACCCCATTCCAATAAGTCGTCAATGTCGCGTGTAACACCCAGGCCGTTTAAAATCTTGACTAGCTTATCTTTCATTACAACAGGCAGTATCCGGCATGTGGAGCAAGAACCGCATGATTCTTCGATAAAAAATTCCGTAAAATTGAGTACCACATCTTTAAGGATGTTCCTGCTTTCGTTAAAAATTATCAGAGAGCCCCCTGTAGCCAGGTCTTCATAACCCAGAATCCTGTCAAATTCGTTTGGTGCAATTAATGCCCCTGAAGGCCCGCCAACCTGCACAGCCTGAACATTGAAGCCGGCAACCATATCTAAAATATTGTTAATGGTAAAGCCCCACTCAATTTCATACACACCCGGGTGAAAACAATCACCTGAAATGCTAAGGACTTTTGTCCCGGTTGATTCAGCAGTACCCAGTGATTTGTACCATTCACTGCCGTATTTCATAATTTTAACCGCAGCGCATAAGGTTTCAACGTTGTTTACAACCGTTGGACATTCGAGATAGCCTTTTTCGACTGGGAAAGGGGGTCTGTCTCTGGGTTCACCACGTTTACCTTCTGCCGATTCTATCAATGCCGATTCTTCGCCACATACATAAGCTCCGGCACCAAACTGGATGCGGATATAAAATTCAAAATTCTTTCTTCCGCCAATGTTTTTTCCAAGCCAGCCTGCTTTTTCAGCTTTTTCTATAACATCTTCCAGGTATTTCTGAAGGTATTTATATTCATAGCGCAAATAAAGGATTCCCTGGGTTGCGCCAACGGCGTAACCGGCCATTGTCATGCCCTCGAATAAGAGCTTGGCTTTTTCAGTTAAAATTACCCTGTCTTTAAAAGTACCGGGCTCCCCTTCGTCGGCATTACAAAAGATATATTTTTGTTTACCGGGCGCACGTCGGCAGAATTCCCATTTTAGCCCGGTGGGGAAACCAGCGCCTCCGCGTCCCCTGATATTCGAGTCTTTTATTTCCTTGATGACCTCTTCGGGTGTCATTTTTGTAATTTTCTCAATTATTTCACCCTGCCTTACATCGGTTTTCAGTATGGGGCCTTCTTTCCTGATATGGTTGTTTACCACGGAATGTACCAGTTCGTGGCTATTGTTTCCATCGCCGGTTTTTGCAGAGTACATTTCATCAATGTCCTTTCCGGCTTTCATGTCTTTTACAAGCTCTTTTACCCTGAAGGGGGTAAGCCTTGTAAATACCCGGTTATTAATGATAGCGGCGGGCTCCTGGTCATTCATCCCGATACACGATGTGTTAAAAAGGCCTATCAAGCCATCTGCTGTAACTTCGCCAAATTTGCAGCCCACTGCCTCTTCAAATGCCTTGGCTATTTTTTCCCGGCCCATCATAAACGCAACCACACTGTCGTTTAAATACACAGTGTATTTGCCCGTTGGTGTTTTCGAGAAAAAATGGTAAAACGACAGGGTTTGCTCAACATCAGCCATCGAAATTTTTAATCCTTTGGCGATTTCTTTTACAGTGTCGTCAGATATGCATGACTTTTCATCCTGAACATCGATCAGTATGTCCATCAGCCTTGTGCTGTCGTGTCTGTATTTGCTTAAAATCGTATCAACTGTTGCTCCCATCATGTAATGTATAATTTATGATTGTTCATTTTCTTACCTGGTATATTAAATTAGCCAGCTCTTGCTTTATATCAATGTTGCGCACCTTCAGATTATCGGTACTTTTTAATTCAATGGGGGTAAAGTTAAGAACCCCTTCAATTTTTGTTTTCTGAATCAATTCCAATACCGAGTGTGCCACTGAGTCGGGCACTGCAAGTATTGCAATCATTATGTTGTTGGTGTTTACATATTCGCAGAATTTTTCAATATGGAAAATAGGTGGATTTCCGCTTTCATCTGTTTTATTCCTGTCGATATCAAACCCTGCTGTAATCTCAATATTTTCAATTTTAAAACCTTGATATTGAATCAAGGCTTTACCGATATGGCCAACACCAATCAACGCTACCTTTTGTATATTTTCGAAGCCGATTAGTTCCTGTATTTTTTCAAGAACGGTATCGATATGGTAGCCCCCTCTTTGATTACCGGTAATTCCGAAATACGAAAAATCTTTTCGGATTAGCGAGGCAGAAACACCCAGGGTGTCAGCAAGGTTGTCGGAAAAGACCCTGATAAATCCCAGGGACTTAAGCCTTATTAATAAGTTTTTATATGAAAGAAGCCTTGATATTTTTTCTTTTTCAGAAATCATGCCTTATGATTTGTTCGTTAAAATATTGTTTTTTGTTATAACTGTAACAATAACCGATGTGTTATAAAACAACAAAAACATGTCATAAGGAATTAAAACAAAGTGATATCATCATTAAATAGAGGAAAAATACCGAATAAGAATACTTCTTATTTTTTAAGTTGTTGCGATACAGTAGTTTGATCGTTATGAATTCAATTCAAAATTATGTCAATAATTTAAGGGGTTCTATCTGGTATGTTGTTTAGTTTTTTTCAAGTCTAAATAAGTATTGTTAAATCTACCCGCCAGTTATATAATTTTCCAGGTGTTTTATTGTATGTTTCTGGTCGAGGATTATCATATTTACCACATCACCAATCGAAATTATCCCTGAAAGATTCCCATTGTCCATGACCGGAACATGCCTTACCCTTTTTTCAGTCATTAATGTCAAACACTCGCGGCTTGTTGATTCAGGGGAGCATGTATAGATTCTTTTTGTCATAAATTCTGACACAAAAGTTTCTTTTGAAGACTTGCCGCGCAATATCACTTTTCGGGCATAGTCCCTTTCGCTAAACATTCCAACCAATTTATCATTATCCTGCACTATAAGAGCTCCAATGTCTTTTAGAGCCATTAATTTTAGTGCATCAAAAACCAAAGTGTCCGGACTTACTGAAACAACTTCTGTCCCTTTTTTTTCGAGAATTTCTTTCACTTTAATCATGACTGCCTGAATTTTTATTTTATACAGATGAAAAATAGGAATTTTTTTCGACATTTACCCAATTAGCCCATGTAAATGTGTAGTAAATTAGACAAATAGGCTGGTACTTCAGTGGAGCTATATCATTGAGATATTTTTTTCAGGATAATTTCACGGAATTTTATTTTCCAATTGGTGGAATAAATCAATGTACACAACAAAATTTATTCATTATTTTAGGTTTTTAATAACCTCTATAAAAATCAATTTCTGAAAAAAACTGTAAAACATAGTATTGCAAAAACAATTAAAATACAGGGGCTTGTACAGGGTGTCGGGTTCAGACCCTTTATTTTTCGGATTGCTCATAAATACAGCTTAAATGGCTGTGTTTATAATACAACCGATTGTGTAATTGTTAAAGTTGAAGGCGATTTTGAAAATATTTCCTGTTTTGTTTCTGAAATCAGTAACAATCATCCACAGGCAGCAGAAATTGTGAATATTGAATTGGAAGATGCAGAATGTGAAGGGTATACTGATTTTCGTATTTCAGAGAGCATTGATTCGGAAGGTATCGTTTCTGAAATAAGCCCTGATATTGCCATTTGCGAAGATTGTATTAAAGACCTGAAGCTGCAACCCCACAGGTTAAGTTACCCTTTTATCAACTGCACTAATTGTGGGCCACGGTTTTCGATTGTGAAAGACTTCCCTTACGACAGGGCAAATACCACTATGGATATTTTTCCGATGTGCCCGAATTGCGAATTGGAGTATAACGATATCTACGACAGAAGGTTTCATGCCCAACCTGTTGCCTGTAATCATTGCGGGCCAAGATATTCCTTGTATTATTCGGGGAAATCAGTTGAGAATATCGATGAAATACTCAATTTGCTAACAGGCCTTCTGGAGGCAGGCAAAATAATTTCAATCAAAGGATTGGGCGGTTTCCACATTATGTGCGATGCCGCAAACGAAAGAACGGTTAAAAGGCTGAGGGATTCGAAGCAAAGAGAGGGAAAGCCTTTTGCAGTAATGTTTTCAGGTATTGAAGCAATTCAGAAAGTTTCAAATATTTCAAAAGCCGAATTGAGGTCACTTCTTTCCTGGAGAAGGCCCATTACCTTATTGAAAGCCCCAAAAAACAATCTTGCCGAAAGTGTTTGCCTGGGTTTTGACACAATAGGCGCCTTTTTGCCCTATATGCCAATACATTATATGATGTTTGAAAAAATGAAGCTTGATGCATTGGTATTAACGAGCGGTAATATTTCAGAAGAACCAATAATTACTCACAACAAAGATGCACTGAAGATACTGGAACCCATTTGTGATGCAGTATTGACTTATAACCGGGAGATTTATAACAGGACGGATGATTCGGTGATAAAGGTTATAAACAACACTGAAAGGGTATTCAGGCGTTCGCGCGGCTATGCCCCAAACCCTGTTTATTTGAAATACCATATCGAGGGGATATTTGCAGCAGGTGCTGAGCTGGTTAATTGTTTTTGTATTGGCAAAGGCAAACAGGCGATTTTGAGCCAGCACATTGGCGATTTAAAAAACTATGAAACATACCATTTTTACAAACAAGCATTTCATACTTTTGAAAAGGTATTTCGTTTTAAGCCACAGTGGGTGGTAACCGACCTGCATCCCGATTACCTGTCGACTCGCTTTGGAGAGGAACTTAGCAAGGAAACGATAAAAGTTCAGCATCACCATGCCCATATCGCTTCGTGCATGGCTGAAAATCATCTCGACGAACCTGTCATTGGGCTTAGCTTTGATGGTACTGGCCTGGGTGATGATAACACAATTTGGGGGAGTGAATTTTTTGTGGCCGATTTGAGTAGCTATCAGCGCGTATCCCATTTCGGTTACATTGAACTGCCTGGTGGCGATAAGGCAACATACGAACCATGGAGAATTGCAGTGTCGTATTTGTATAAGGTTTTCGGAGAAGACTTTATGGATATGGAACTCGATTTCATGAAAGACATCCCTGATTACCAGATACGCTTAATTTTGACCGCTATCGACAAAAAAATAAATTGTCCTGTTTCATGCAGCGCGGGAAGGTTGTTCGATGCAGTTGCGGCATTGATAAATGTTTGCACTTTTTCAAAATTTCATGCCGAAGCCCCAATGCGGCTCGAATCATTTGCCACAAAAGAGATAAAAGGTTATTATGATTTTGATGTCAGCAAAAGCATTTCTTTTAAACCAATGATACAGCAAATTGTTAACGATATGTTGAAAATGGAAAAAAAAGAAGTAATTTCTACTAAATTCCACAATACAGTGGCTCAGGCAATTTTTGAGGAAACAAACAGGATCAGATCACTAGCCGGAATAAAAAAAGTAGCTTTGAGCGGCGGGACTTTTCAAAATTGTTACTTGGCAGAGCGTCTGGAAAATATGTTTTTAAAGAACGGCTACGAGGTTTTTACCCAGAAAAGCATTCCTTGCAACGATGGAGGAATTGCCCTGGGACAACTTGCCATAGCCGCAAAGCGTTTAAATAATGGTTAAATATATTTTAAAATCTTATATCTAAAATTTTGAGTTTATGTGTTTAAGTATACCGGCAAAAGTAATATCAGTTGAAGGCAATATGGCAAAGGCTTCGGTTGGGGGCACCATTGTAAAAGCCGGGCTTCATCTTGTTGAAGATGTGAAAGAAGGGGATTACATCCTGATCCACACAGGTTATGCCCTCGAAAAAATAAGCGAGGAGGAAGCTCTGGAAACACTCAGGCTGGTAAAAGAACTTGATGAATCAGTTGAAAGCCTGGGAAAAGAATCTGACGGAATATGAAATATATAGATGAATTCAGGGATAAAGCGCTTGTGCAGATACTCGTAAATAAGATTCATTCTGTTTCAAAAAAACATATTACAATAATGGAGGTTTGCGGGGGGCATACCATGTCAATCCATAAATATGGCATTCACTCACTTTTGCCCCAGACCATAAACCTTGTATCGGGGCCAGGCTGTCCGGTATGTGTTACCGACCGCAGATTTATCGACCATGCTATTGCCCTGAGCAAACGCAAGGATATAATTATTGCAACTTATGGCGACCTGATCCGTGTCCCTGGTTCCACTTCCAGTCTTGAACTTCAAAAAGCCAAAGGTGCAGATATAAGGGTTGTATATTCAACCCTCGATGCAACTAAAATTGCCAAAGATAATCCTGATAAAGAATTGGTGTTTCTTGGGATCGGATTTGAAACGACAACGCCATCAAGCGCTTTGGCAATAATCGAAGCAAAAACCAGCAACCTTAATAACTTTTCGATATTATGTGCACATAAAGTTATGCCCCCTGCCATGTCGGCATTAATCGATGAAGGCATAAAAATTGACGGTTACATTGGCCCCGGGCATGTTAGCACAATTGCCGGTTCAAACATTTACAGTGAAATTGCTGAAAAATATAATCTGGCAATTGTGATTTCAGGTTTCGAACCCGTTGATATACTGCAGTCGGTTTACATGTTGGTAGAACAAATTGAAAATGCAGAACAAAAGACTGATATCCAGTATACACGGGCTGTAAAACCCGAAGGTAACCTGAAAGCAAAAGCTATTGTGAATGAAATTTTTGAACTTCGCGACGATTGGTGGAGAGGGCTTGGTGTAATTCCTAAAAGCGGATTGGCTATCAGGGATCAATACAAAGGCTTCGATGCAGAAAAGAAATTTAAGGTGATACTGGAAAAAACCATCGAACCCAAAGGTTGCATTTGCGGTGATATTCTGAAAGGTATTCGCAAACCTGACGACTGCAAGTTGTTTAGAAAAATATGTACGCCATTGAACCCTGTTGGGGCTTGTATGGTTTCAGGAGAAGGGGCCTGCAATGCATTTTACAAGTATAAATAAAGCCCACCTTCGCCAAGGCTATGGCGGACAAAGACCGAAGAAATGAAACAAGAAACAAGAAACAAGAAGAACAACAGATGACCAATGACTAGTGACCATTGACAAAAATAATTTTATGGACAAAACAATTTTGCTTGGCCACGGAAGCGGCGGGAAAATGACAAGTGATTTAATCAATTCTGTTTTTGTAAAATACTTCGATAATGATATTTTGCAGAAAAAGACTGATTCTGCATTGCTAAACATTGAAACGAAGTGCATCGCCTTTACAACCGACTCTTATGTTGTTGACCCGGTTTTTTTCCCAGGCGGGGATATTGGCAAACTTGCAGTTTGTGGAACTGTTAACGATTTGGCTGTAAGCGGTGCCAAGCCTTTGTATTTAAGTGCCGGATTCATTATTGAAGAAGGGTTTGCATTAAATCAGCTTGAAGAGATTTGTATGTCGATTAAAACGGAGGCCACGAAAGCCAATGTTTTTATTGTTACAGGGGATACCAAGGTTGTTAAGCGGGGACAATGCGATAAGATTTTCATTAACACTTCGGGTATTGGTATCATAGACCCGGGATATGTGGATATTTCAGAAGGGAAGAATATAAAAACCGCTGATAAGTTAATCGTTAACGGGTTTATTGGCGATCATAGCATTGCCGTAATGGGCGCCCGTGAAAACATTCAGTTCGAGACTGAAATACTTTCTGATGTTGCCCCGCTTAACGGTTTAATTCAGGATGTTTTAAATGCCGGCCACAAAATAAAATTCATGCGCGATTTAACTAGGGGAGGGCTGGCAACAGTACTTGCCGAGATAGTTGAAAATAATGATTTTGGAATTGTGGTGAATGAAGTTGATATACCGATTCGAGAATCGGTTAAAGGCTTGTGCGAAATATTTGGTTACGACCCTTTGTACCTGGCAAACGAAGGTAAAGTATTATTTGTGGTTGAAGGTGATCATGCTGAAAATATACTACAGGTAATTCAACAAAATAAATATGGTACAGATGCCCGGATAATTGGAGAAGTTACTTCGGAAAACATCAGTATGGCAATACTGAAATCTGTCATTGGGGGGAAACGAATAATTGATAAACTTGCAGGTGAACAGTTGCCAAGAATTTGTTGAAATTCAATTGACGATAGTGCCAGCGAAAAACCAAAAAATATGCACGAATTTTCAGTCGCCCAGAATATTGTAGGGATAGTTACCGAATCGTTTATGGATTCGGGTGCAAAGAAAATTATCACTGTTGAAATTGATGTGGGTTCTTTGTCGGGGGTAATTACCGATGCCCTGGAATTTGCGCTTGATTCGGCAAAACAAGGTTCACCCCTTGAAAATGCAGTTGTAAAAATTAACAACATACAGGCACTGGCTGTTTGCAGCCGATGCCATAAGAAATTTGAACTTACTGACTTTTTTTCGGTTTGCGCTTATTGCAGCTCTGTTAGTTATGAGATCGTAAAAGGAAAAGAATTGAAAGTTAAATCGATAGAAGTGGAATAAGAAGACGGGAGACGGGAGACGGAAGACGAAAGACTGAATGGAAATCGGAAGCCTCAGCCATCAGCCATTAGCCATCAGCCATTAGCCATCGACCTTTCGCCATCCCTAATCGGGAATGGAGGAAAAGGCCAGTGTCCAGCATGTGACAAATACTAATGAAAATTTTTCAGTTATCTTTACAGATAATTTTTTAACCATTAAATCGACAAATTATGTGCGATACTTGTGGATGCGGATCTACGGATGCCGGTTATACAATTTCGAAGCCGGGTGAAAATACCCACCAGCACCATAGCTATGGGGAAGTACATGGACACACCCATGAACATAATTCACAACATCACCATCATGAACACCCCCATGAGAAGGCAAGGACAATAAACATTGAACAGGATGTTATGCAAAAGAACAACTTGTTGGCTTCACGTAACAGGGGCTATCTCGATGCAAAAAATATTCTTGCATTAAACCTTGTAAGTTCACCTGGTTCAGGAAAAACAACAATTCTGGAAAAAACAATCACAGCTTTAAGCGATCATCAGTTTTTTGTAATTGAAGGAGATCAACAAACCCTGAACGATGCCAACCGTATTAATGAAACCGGGGCAAAGGTTGTGCAGGTGAATACAGGAAGTGGTTGTCATTTAGATGCCGGGATGGTTTATAACGCTATCAAAAAGCTCAACCCTGAAAGTGGTTCGATATTAATGATTGAAAATGTAGGAAACCTTGTTTGTCCTGCCATGTTCGATTTAGGTGAAACCAAAAGGGTTGTGATAATCAGTGTGACAGAAGGTGATGATAAACCAATGAAATATCCTTACATGTTCGAAAGTTCTGATTTATGTATTATCAACAAAACCGATTTACTGCCATATGTCGATTTTGATATAGAAAAGTGTAAATCCTATGCTTTACGGTTGAACCCGAACCTTGGCTTTATAGAACTTTCAGCCAAAACAGGCGAGGGTATGGGAAGGTGGTTTGATTGGTGCGTTTCGCAAAATAAATAAAAAATCATTCCCTCAAATCTCAATTGGGTATATCTAGCAACTTTTGCATGCAACTATCTGAAAAGTTAAAATCAGAAGATACAGTTCAAAAAAGGGGCTGACTTTTTAGCCAACCCCTTTCTGTTATTATTAACTGATTGATCAGAATTTATAGCAATTGTCCTCAATCAGTTTGTCGGCAATTCTTCTGCGTGCATCTTTAACATTAACAACAGGTATTGAAGTTAAAGCGTCAATTGCTTTTAAGAACCGTGGTGCTTCTTCCGGTTCAACAAAAGAGTTAACAGCATCATTGGCCGCTTTTTTGACAAGGGCAGCAGCCTCGTATACTTCCACGTCAAGGATATCCTTGTAAATATCAATTTGTGGTGTGCAGTTAAGCATTTCCATCTTTTCAACCCGCAAAGCAGTCGATTCAGCAACATAAGTCTCCATCATCATATCGGCAAGGTTGAAAAGAATTTCCTGTTCATGAATCAGTTTCTTCTCAAACTTATTTGAAGCTGCATGTGTGATCAAAAGAATAACTTTTTTGAAGTTTTTAATAATCCGCTGTTTTTCCTGATAATAGCTTTCATTGGCTTGTTTATTATCAGAAATCTGATCCAATGCATTGTATACTTTTTCAGCTTCACCAAACAAATCGAAATCGCCTTTCATTGCTCTCTTCATCGCTGTATCGATTACCAGCAGGCGATTAATTTCGTTGGTGCCTTCGAAAATACGGTTAATACGGAAATCGCGGTATCCTGTTTCAACATCCATTTCAGAGGAATACCCCATGCCACCGTGAATCTGTACGGCTTCATCAACTACATTGTCCGCTACTTCAGAGCCATATACTTTCAAAATAGCAGCCTCAACTGCATAGTGGCTGATCGCATCGATTGCTGCCCTGCCTATATCAGTTCCCTCGGCTTTGTTTTGTGCCATGATAATATCAATGTCGTTGCTGACACGATATACAGCCGATTCAATTCCAAAAGTTTTTACAACCTGTTCCGACAGTTTAAATTTGATTGCCCCAAATGTGGAGATCAATACACCAAACTGTTTTCGTTGGTTTGCATATTCAACAGAATCATTGATGCTCTTTTTTGCAGCACCCAGTATGTTTCCACCCAACTTTATGCGGCCCATGTGAAGGATATTCAATGCAATACGGAAACCTTCACCACGTTTGCCCAGTAAATTCTCAACAGGCACTTTCACATCGTTGTAAAATATCTGTGCAGTTGATGAGCCTTTGATACCCATTTTATGCTCATCGGGATTGATAACTACGCCCGGGAAATTTTTTTCTACAATAAAGGCGCTCAAAACACGATCGTTGTCAATTTTTGCAAAAACCGTTTGGATATCAGCAAAGCCTGCATTGGTGATCCACATTTTCTGTCCATTCAAAATATAGTGTTTGCCGTCTTCTGAAAGGCGGGCGTTGGTTTTTCCCGCGTTTGCATCACTGCCTGCGCCTGGTTCGGTTAAACAGTATGCGCCGATCAATTCGCCTGAAGCCAGTTTAGGTACATATTTCTGGCGTTGTTCTTCTGTTCCATAATACATGATGGGTAAGGTGCCAATTCCGCAATGGGCCATATATGCTACCGAGAAAGAATAACCTCCGCCAACTGTTGCAGCTGTTAACATTTGCGTGACAAAAGACTGTCCAAATCCACCATATTCTTCAGGGACAGAAATACCAAGCATACCCAGATCACCTGCTTTCTTGAGCAAGCCACTCATAAATTCTCTGTCGGGTGAATCAACTTTTTCCATTTGAGGATATACTTCGGTCTCAAGAAAATCATTACAGGTTTCGGCGATCATTCTTTGTTCTTCATCGAACTCTTCAGGAATGAAGGTATCCTTTGCTTCGATCTCAGCAACAAGAAATTCGCCACTTTTTAAAATTTTATTTTCCATTATACCAATTTTATAATTAGAATTATTCTGTTATAAGTTAAGCGATTGCACAATCAATTCTGCAATATCGTAATTTTTAATTTCTTCTTCTTTGTTTTTGTATTTCAATCCATCTGTTATCATTGTCATACAAAACGGGCAGGCAGTAGCTATAACCCTGGCATCGGTTTTTAAAGCATCTTCTGTCCTTTCAATAAATACTTCTTTATTCCCTTTTTCTGCTTCTTTGAACATTTGGGCGCCACCAGCGCCACAACAAAGAGCAAAACTTTTGTTGCGCCCCATTTCAACAAAATTACGTGTAAGCATTTTCAGAACATTACGGGGTTCCTGGTAAATGTTGTTGGCCCTGCCTAAATAACATGGATCGTGATATGTAATCGTCACATTATCCAATGAAGATACATCAAGTTTCAAATTACCTTCATCAATCTGTTTTTGAAGGAGCTGGATATAACTGATCACTTCATAGTTGCCCCCCAGGTCGGGATACTCATTCTTGAAAATATTATAACAATGCGGGCAGATTGTGATAATTTTATTGATATCGTACATTTTAAACAATTCAATATTCTGCAAGGCCTGCATCTGGTATAGCATTTCATTTCCGGCACGCCTGGCCGGGTCTCCTGTGCATGATTCTTCTTTACCTAAAACAGCATAGTCAATGTTGAGATGGGTAAGAATTTTTGTAAATGCCTTTGCAACCTTTTTATACCGGTCATCGAATGCACCGGCACACCCAACCCAAAATAAATATTCAGGTTTTTCTCCCCTGGCAAACAAATCGGCCATTACTGGAACATCAATCTTACGGGTTTCCATAGTTGATTATATAATCTGGTATTAATTAATTTTCATTTCAATATCGTTAGCCCATTGAAGGCGATCTTCGGACGAAAATTGCCATGGAGCCCCATTGTTCTCGATATTATTGAAAACAGCTTTCAATTCTCCGGGGGCCGATCCCTCTTCCATAACAAGGTACCTGCGCATGTCGATAATCAATGTTGGGTGATTAATATTGATTGGACATTCCTGGGCGCAGGCGTTGCAAGTAGTGCAGGCCCATAGTTCTTCTTCTGATATAAGATCACGTATCAGCGATTTGTTATCGGTATATTCCTTGCCATTTTTAATCATCCCGGGACCTTTTTCTTTCATCCTTGCACGTACGTCCATGATGATTTTTCGGGGTGAAAGCATTTTCCCGGTAATGTTTGCCGGACAAACCGATGTACAACGGCCACATTGGGTACAGGCAAGTGAATCAAAATAATTCTTCCATGAAACATCTTCAACATCTTTCACGCCAAATCGTTCAACGGGTGCTTCAGACGCGGGGGCTGAGAAAGCCGCTTCCGGATCGAGCATCAGTTTTACCTCCCGTGTAATGTCTTCCATGTTTGGTAACTTGCCCAGGGGATCAAGCCTCGACAAGAAAACATTAGGCACCGACATAAATACATGGAAATGCTTTGAATAGGGCAATATGTTGGCAAAAACAAATATCAACAAAATGTGAGACCACCAAAACGCTTGATATGTGTGGGATATGGCTTCTTCGGAAAGGCCAGAAAACAAGCCAGATAAAAAGAAGCTAACGGGATAAGTCCCTGCAATCCCTTCTCCCAGTAAAACCTGGTGCTGATAATATGCTGCATTCATTCCCAACAGTGATAGCATCAACAGCAAAATCATTGTGAGGGCTATATTGGCATCATAATGCGAAATCCGCTTCATTTCAATACCTTCGAAACGTTTGATATGCATGAAGACCCTTCTGATCAGAAAAACTGCAATACAAACGGCAACGATTAGTGCAAAAACATCTCCCGATGCCGATATGATATTGTATATAATGCCCAATGCCTTTAGTATCCTCTCGGTACCAAAAAATCCATCAAGCACCATCTCAATGCTGCCAATCAGAATGACACAAAATCCCCAGAAAACAAGGGCATGTGCCAGGCCGATAACTGGCCTTCTGAAAATTTTGGTTTGTCCAAAGGCAACTTCAAGCATTACCCGAAAACGTTTACCAATATTTTTTACAGGAAAATTCGGTTTGGTTAGTTTAAAAAAACGGATAATCCGGCTTATGGTATAAGAAAAAACACCTATAGTAATGAGGAATACTATAGCGAAAACAATTTGTTTAATCATAGTATTAGTAATAGTTGAAAAATCAAAATCCCGTATACTTTGCTATATTTTTGTATAAAGCTTTTATTTCGATTTTATTTCTTTTACGGCATCAACCAACTGGGGCAAAACCTTCTGTGCGTCGCCCACGATACCATATTGGGCAGCTTCAAAAATGGGCGCGTCTTTGTCAGTATTAATGGCTACAATGAATTTTGATGAACTGACTCCCGCAAGATGTTGTGTCGCACCT
>JAFGEV010000213.1 GCA_016931385.1 Prolixibacteraceae bacterium | reverse complement strand
CGCGGTGTCGTAAAAACGTATGTTAAACTTAAAAAATAATAAAAATGGCAAATTTAAAAGGTAGAATTCTGGCCGGTAAAATCCTGGTCGAACCTGTGGCCGCTGAAGAAAAAACAGCCAGCGGTATCATTATTCCCGATTCTGCTAAAGAAAAACCCCAGCAAGGTAAAGTTGTATTGGTTGGCAGTGCAAAAAAGGATGAACCTATGGAAGTTAAGGTAGGCGACGTTGTTTCCTACGGGAAATACTCGGGCACTGAACTTAACATTGAAGGAACTGATTACTTATTGCTTTCACAAACTGATGTCCTCTACATCGCTTAATCATTTAAAACATTTTAAAATTTACAGATATGGCAAAAGAAATTAAATTCAATATCGAAGCCCGCGACCTTCTTAAAAAAGGTGTCGATCAACTGGCCGATGCAGTAAAAGTAACCCTTGGCCCCAAAGGGCGAAATGTTATTCTTGAAAAGAAATTTGGTGCGCCACAAATTACCAAGGACGGTGTTACCGTTGCAAAAGAAGTTGAACTGGAAGGTTCATTTGAAAATATTGGCGCGCAAATGCTGAAGGAAGTTGCCTCCAAAACAGGTGACGATGCAGGCGATGGAACAACAACTGCAACGGTTTTGGCCCAATCGATTATTAATGTTGGTTTGAAAAACGTTACAGCCGGTGCCAATCCTATGGATCTGAAAAGGGGCATCGATAAGGCTGTTGTAAAAGTGATTGATAGCATAAAATCACAATCGCAGAATGTTGGCGACGATTACAACAAAATTGAGCAGGTAGCACGCATCTCGGCCAATGGCGATGAAACCATCGGTAAACTTATTGCCGAAGCCATGGAAAAAGTTAACAAAGAAGGTGTGATCACTGTTGAAGAATCGAAAGGTACCGATACTTATGTGGATGTTGTTGAAGGTATGCAGTTCGACCGCG
Source organism: Prolixibacteraceae bacterium (assembly GCA_016931385.1). Taxonomy (GTDB): domain Bacteria; phylum Bacteroidota; class Bacteroidia; order Bacteroidales; family Prolixibacteraceae; genus DAIMEA01. The sequence goes on along the minus strand of JAFGEV010000213.1, from coordinate 5,033 downwards.
GATATCTTTCAGCTTATTTTATAACCAATGCCGATAAAATGGCCGCAGAGCTTGAACACCCGTTCATCCTTATCCACGACAAGAAGATTTCAACCATGAAAGACCTTCTTCCAATTCTGGAACAAACTGCACAAAACGGCCGTCCGTTACTTATCATTGCCGAAGATGTTGACGGAGAAGCCCTGGCAACACTCGTTGTAAACCGTTTGCGTGGTTCGTTGAAAGTGGCAGCAGTTAAGGCTCCCGGCTTTGGCGACCGCCGCAAGGAAATGCTCGAAGACATTGCCGTTTTGACAGGTGGCACTGTTATTACCGAAGAAAAAGGCATGAAGCTGGAACAAGCTACCATGGATATGCTGGGTACCTGCGAAAAAGTAACTGTCGATAAAGAAAATACAACCATTGTAAACGGTTCGGGCGAGGCTGATTTGATTAAAGCCAGGGTTGCACAGATCAAAAAGCAGATTGAAACAACCACATCCGACTATGATAAAGAAAAACTTCAGGAACGTTTGGCCAAACTGGCAGGCGGGGTAGCTGTGCTTTATGTTGGTGCCGCTTCGGAAGTTGAAATGAAGGAAAAGAAAGACCGCGTTGACGATGCTTTAAGCGCAACACGTGCAGCTGTTGAAGAAGGCATAGTGCCCGGTGGTGGCGTGACCTACATCCGTGCGATTCCTGAACTTGAAGGGCTAAAAGGTGAAAATGAAGATGAAACAACAGGTATCGAAATTGTAAAACGTGCCATTGAAGAACCCCTTCGCCAGATTGTAGAAAACTCTGGTAAAGAAGGCGCCGTAGTTGTTCAAAAAGTGAAAGAAGGCAAAAACGATTTTGGTTACAATGCCCGTACCGATGAATATCAGAACCTTTATGATTCAGGTGTAATCGACCCGGCCAAAGTAGCCCGCATTGCTCTCGAAAATGCCGCCTCAATTGCAGGTATGTTCCTTACAACCGAATGTGTATTGGCCGAAGTTAAAGAAGATAAGCCAGATATGCCGGCCGGAGGAATGGGTGGCGGAATGCCTGGAATGATGTAAAAAATTGCTTGCAATAAACTATAAGGGGCTGTCAAATAAAAAGGCAGCCCTTTTTTCTTTACTTTATAAAAACAGCTGTTTACTCAACATAACATACCATTCATACATTAATTTTGGATTCTTTTATCATAATGATCACTTTTGAACGGGAATATACTTGTCGATCCGGGAATTGCTTTGACCTATATCCAATTCTCCCATAGTTGTTCCCCTTTATGCAACTTTAAACTCTCGAAAGTTTTCCGGGTCAATCCCAGAAGAGGCCACCTAAAAGGCCTCTTTTTTTTAATTGAAGTCTATTGCTGGCCAAAAGAAATTCGCTTGTCAGTATTGTATCCTTTCAAATAGAGGTTACAGGAATTGTTTGTTCTTGGAATTTGACCGATATTCAGAGGGGGTTGAACCATAATACTTTTTAAAAGTTTTCCCAAAATAATTTGAATCGTTGAAACCAACAGCTACCCCAATTTCGCTGATTGATTGATCGGTGTTTTTTATTAACCTGGCAGCCTCTTTCATTTTAACCATTCGGAGGTATTCATTAGGCGCATAGCCACTTGCAGCTTTCATTTTTTTGAAGAACAAAGTACGGCTGATTTTCATTTCTTCAACCAGGGAATCGACATTCAGCGCGGGATTTGCGAGGTTATCGATTATCAGCTTTTGAATTTTTTCCATAAAAACCGACTCAGTCCGGTGATGTGTATCTTTGGCAATATTGTTTTCAGATAAATCGCGTTTATACCTTTCCTTTAGTTTTTTTCGTTGCATAATAATTTGTTCAACCTTTGCAATTAAATAGCTAAGCTGAAATGGTTTAATGATGAAATCGTCAGCGCCGCATTCCGTTCCCATCAAAATATTGTCTTCCGATGATTCGGCAGTCAGCAGGATAATTGGAATGTGGCTGGTATCGAAATCACTTTTCAATGTTTTTGTCATTTTGTACCCATCCATCAAAGGCATTACAACATCGCTGATGATTAAAGCCGGCATTTCCTTTCTGGCTATTTCAATGCCTTCTTCCCCGTTGTTTGCTTCAAGAATTTTATACATCGTCGAAAGCTCGCTCGATAAATATTTACGCATGTCGTTGTTATCTTCCACAATAAGAATGGTTTCCATGTGGTCGACTATATGCATATGAACTTTTTCCGTAGCCGGGCCTTCCGATACAATGGTTTCGATGTCGGTAATTGAGTTTAAATCGAAAGCAAGAGGGGAAGCATTGTCCTTAAGCATTTCTGATTCGCTGTACTTTTCTTTACTAAGGGGAATTGTTACCGTAAAGGTTGCCCCACCATTAATGTTGTTTGCCGCGGTTATATCTCCCTTGTGAAGGTTAACCAGTTCCCGGGTGTAAAACAGGCCAATTCCCGAGCTGCTTTTGCTGTTATAAAACCTGTCGAATATTTTTGGCAGTTCCTGTTCATCAATACCAATGCCTTCGTCTTCAACCTCAATTTTTAATTGTTCGGCCATTTCGTTAACCGTTATTTTCAGAAGGACATGTTTCCCCTTTGAAGTGAACCTGAATGCATTTGAAAGCAGGTTGTAAGTGATTTTTTCCATTTGCTTTATGTCGATAAAGCCGTTATATGATTCAGGGCTGTAATCGTATTCGAACAAAATGCCCATTTTCTTGGCAAGCGGGAGGAATACAAGATAAATTTCGCGGAAGAACTCGATCAGGTTCACTTCACTTACACTAAGCTGCATTTTGCCTTCACGTATTTTTCTGAAATCGAGAATTTGTTCAATCAGGCGTTTCAGGTAGATGGCATTTTTTTTAATCTGCATACCTTTTTCCCTGGCAAAATCGGAACTTTTATGGCTTAAAATGATTTCCTCTACAGGGTTAAGTATTAACGATAAAGGTGTTTTAAATTCATGTGAAATGTTGGTGTAATATTCAATACGTTTTTCGTTTATGGTCTTATCAATTTTGATTTTGTTTTGGATGATTATTTGCCGGTAAAGTACGATAGAAATTAGTGTGACAAACGATAAAACGATCAGGATAATTAAGGTATAGCCCGTTGTCGATTGCCAGAAAGAAGGCCGTATGGTAATTGAAAGTTCAGCCGGTTTTTTGATCCAGGTTCCACTGCTGTTGGTTGCTTTTACTTTTAAAAGATAATCACCAGCCGGAAGCTTCCGGTAACTGGCAAAATTATTTGTCGATGGTTTGCTCCAGTAGGTGTCATAACCTTCAAGAAAATATGAATACTGAATGGCATCGGGTTCAACAAAATCGAGTACCGAGAAATAAAGGCTGATGTTGTTTTGGGAATGTGTAAGTGTTATCTCGTTCTGGGCTTCTATCGATTTATCTAAGATATCGGATTTTGAACTGGTAATAACTTCCCCGTTAATCTCGAGACGGGAAAACATTAAGGGATATTCAATGGTGTCTTTCTGAATTGAGTCGGGGTGGAACATGATAAATCCATCGTTGCTCCCGAATACCAGCTCCTGTTTAAGGGTTTTGCCCGAACAGTTTTCAGAGAAAGTCAGGGGCATAAGTGAACTTTTTATTCTGTATTTTTCCACAACACCATCGATAGCATTTTGCCGGTACAATCCGTTATCGGTGCCCATCCAGATATTGCCTTCGTTATCTTCTTCAATGCAATACACATTGGGGCTTAGAATCTGGCTCTTTTGATGTTGCCACACAAAGTTTTTTTGCCTGAAATCTTCAGATTTTAATTGGTTTACTCCTCCGCCAAGCATGGCAAGCAGTATGTCGTGGTTTTTTGTTTGTTTTATCTGGTAAACCACTTTACCCAACATGCTTTTAGGGTTTGTTAGCGATGGCTGTAAATTGATGAATTGTTTCAGGTCAGCCTTTAGGTATTTGTTTTCCAGGATACTTATTCCTTCAGAGCTTGCGATCCAAAGGTTTTGTTGATTGTCGAAAAACAGGTCACGGACTTCATTGGAAACAATGCCGCCCGGGCCGCCATTCAGGGCCACAATGTGTTTAAATCCGGGTTTGTCGAAAGGATTGGTCAATAAATTAAGGCCCCCGTTTAACATACCTATCCAGTATTGTCCGTAAACATCTTGCAAAATGCTGTATACATCGTTCGAAATAAGGGAATTGTCGTTGTCAGGGTTGTGTGAAAAATGAACAACTTCGATGTTTTTGTTATTCAAATCGTTCACATAATTGAGTAGCGACTTGATAACATAAATGCCATTGCCCTTACTTCCAATCCAGAGGTTATGTTCATTGTCGAAAAACAGGCAATACACATTGGTTGACGGGAAGCTTTGTTTGTTGTGCATATCATCGGGGATTGTGCCGTATTTTTTCTCGCCGCGGTATACATATATTTTGCCGGCTTTTGTGCCAACCCATACATTTCCCAGCACATCGGTCGTAACCGAACGGATATAATTGTCGAAACCAGTGGTAGGTGTTTCAACCGGCCGTATTCTTATAATTTCTTCTTTTTTAAGCGAAATTTTATTTACTCCTCCGTACGAAGTCCCTATCCAGAGGTTTTTCGAACGGTCTTCGTACAACGATAAAATAATGTCGGATGATAGACTTCCGCTGTTTTGGGGATCGTGGCTAAATTGTTTGAAGCTGTTTTTTCCCCTGTTAAACAAAAATAAGCCTCCTCCATTTATTCCAATCCAAAGGTCTTTATTGCTGTCCTCGAGAAAAATCTGTTTGTCGGGTTCGCCCAAAAACACACGGTTTGTTGAATTTAAATCGAAATAGTTAAATTTCCCCGACTCGGGATTAAACTTATATACTCCTCTTTTTTCGGTGATTAACCAGAAAACCCCATAGCTGTCGGCAAAAATACCGGAAACTAAAACAGCATCAAGGTCGTTTTTTGGGCCACTCTTAAAGTAGGTATAAGTTTTATTGAATGGATTGAATAATACAACATCGCCAACCGATGTCCCAAAAAGTATATCGTTTTGGTTATTGTGATACATGCAGGTAATGTTTCCACGAAGCTCATGGCT
>JAFGEV010000212.1 GCA_016931385.1 Prolixibacteraceae bacterium | reverse complement strand
CAGCAATCACCCCGGGCTATTGATATTCGACCCGTTCCGGGTCAAACTGTCATCTCCGCATTATGCCCAAAATTTTGGGTGGGAACTCGCAATGACGCAGGTTTTATGTGTTTTTAACCAGGGAGGTAGTGGGATTCCGGCTTCGCCGGAATCCCACTACCTCCCTTTTCATACCCCTCAATCTTTCAACGTCATTGCCGTCAGCTGACGGAGAAGCAATCTGTTCAATGTCTTGCAGTTTCTCCTGACAACAATGAAATAAAAGAGAAAAAAACGTATAAAGTTTAAATACATCCAATTTTTTAATTCTATTTTCAATTTTCTTCCCATATTTATTGTTCAAAATTAAAATAACCGAAAATGAGATCACACGAAGTAGATTACAAAATTATAGGGCACGATGTGCAACTGGTTGAAGTTGAACTTGACCCGAACGAAACTGTCATTGCCGAAGCTGGCACTATGCTGTATATGGAACCCGGAATTGATTTTCAAACCAAAATGGGTGACGGCTCCGACCCGAATGAAGGACTGTTTGGAAAATTACTGAAAGGCGCCGGACGTATGCTGACCGGCGAATCGTTGTTCCTCACCCACTTCACGAACCGCGGGATCGGTAAAAGCCATGTTGCATTTGCTGGTCCGTACCCTGGAACAATCATACCCCTTGAGCTGATGCAATATGGCGGGATGGTAACCGTGCAACGCGATGCTTTTCTGTGTGCGGCGCTGGGTACCCGGGTAAGTGTTACCTTAAACCGAAAGCTTGGCGCAGGTTTTTTTGGAGGGGAGGGTTTTATCCTTCAAAAGCTTGAAGGCGACGGACGGGCTTTTATCCACGCCGGAGGTACGGTAATTGAAAGGCAGCTCAACGGAGAAACCATCCGTGTTGACACGGGCTGTATTGTAGGTTTTACAGGGGGTATCAATTATGACATCCAACAGGCAGGGGGTTTAAAATCAATGGTTTTCGGTGGAGAAGGACTTTTCCTTGCCACACTCAGCGGTCATGGGAAAATATGGCTTCAGTCGATGCCTATCAGCAAACTTATCAGGGAACTATCTCCCAGGGGCGGTAACCAGCGCAAGGAAACCGGGGGCTTGCTAAACCAGTTTTTACAGGATTAATTCTATAAAATGACAGAAGGCAGAAGACTAAAGATAAAAGACAAGAGACAAGAGACAAGAGACAAGAGACAAGAGACCAGAGACAAGAGACAAGAGACCAGAGACAAGAGACCAGAACCCAGAGACAAATATTTATGATAATTCACATTTATGACTGAAACAAACCAACCGGATTCTGTTGACGAGGAAACCCGGATTATTCTCGACCACATATACAGTACTACACCAACAACCATGCGTTTACCCGATGGGAGCACTGTAGAAGTGCCTGACACGGGAAACATTGGACTTATGGCTGCTGGTTACAGGGGAATTGTTGCCTGGAGAAAAAAAAGGGAAGAAAAATACGGCAAGCGGATTTTCTCTCCCCTTGTTGAAATTTTTAAACAAATGAAAGATCAGGCTGAAAAGAAACAAACACAAAATCCCCTTTCCGATGAATAGGCAGAGAAAAAAAGTATTGCTGCTAGGCTGGGATGCAGCCGACTGGAAAATTATTAACCGTCTGATGGATGAAGGGCAAATGCCTGCCACAAAGTATCTGATCGAGAATGGTGTTATGGGTAATATTTCAACCCTTACCCCGGCATACTCACCTATGTTGTGGACATCGATAGCAACAGGCAAATATGCCGATAAACACGGGATACTTGGCTTTTCAGAACCCACCCCCGACCATTCGGGTATCCGGCCGGTTTCAACCTCATCGCGTAAAGTTAAAGCCCTCTGGAACATTCTCACCCAGGAGGGATACAAAACTCACGTGGTAAACTGGTGGCCCTCGTTCCCGGCTGAGCCTGTAAACGGCATCTATGTTTCAAACATGTTTCCGAAAATTGCCTCGTTGCCCATCGACAGGCAGCTATTGCCCGATGATACAGTACACCCGCCCGATTTGCAAAACCTCTTTGCCCACTTCAGAGTGCATCCGCTCGAACTTACGGCCGAACACATCCTCCCGTTCATCCCCGACCTTGAAATGGACATTTTTAAAATTGAAAAGAAAACCGAAGTTGTTGCCAAACTCATTGCCGAAGCTTCGAGCGTACATGCCGCTGCCACACTTGCCCTTGAGCAGGAAGAATGGGATTTTGCGGCCATTTACTGGGATACCATCGATCATTTTTGCCATGCTTTTATGAACTACTCCCCACCGCAAATGAAGGGGATAAAAGATGAAGATTACAAATTATACAAGCACGTAGTCGACGGGGCTTACCGCCTTATGGACATGATGCTGGGCAGGCTTCTGCAAATGATTGATAAAAACTGTACGGTGATCCTGATTTCCGACCACGGATTCAAATCGGGGCACCTAAGGAGCATGCATACCCCGAACGAACCTGCCGGCCCGGCACACCATCACCGCGATGTGGGCATTTTCTGCGCCATGGGCCCGGACATACATAAAGACGAAATGGTTTACGGCGTTTCATTGCTTGACATTGCGCCTACAATACTATCGATATTCGGGGTTCCTGTTGGGGAAGATATGGACGGCAAACCCCTTCTGGAAATATTTCAAACCCCACCTGTTGTTAAAACCATACCTACATGGGAAGCTGTACCTGGCGAATGCGGAATGCTTCCTGATGAAAAGCGCGATCTTGACCCTGCACACTCTGCACAGGCCATTAAACAACTCATTGAGCTGGGATATATTGAAGACCCGGGGAAAGACACAGCCGAAGCTATTGAAAAAACTGTCGATGAGCTTAATTACAACCTTGCACAGGTATATGTGGGAACCAACAAAAACAGCCTGGCAAAACCTTTGCTTGAAAAACTGTTTGAAAAAAACCCCTACAGGGGACGCTATGTTTTTAAGCTGGTAAACTGTTACCTTGAAGAGGGCCTGCTTGATGGAGCCATCAAAATAATTGAAAAATTCAAAATTCACGCTTCAAAGAAAATACTTACAAAAGAGCAAATAGAGCGGGCAAAAAACCGTAAAGTGCCTGAAATTTTAAACCATAAAGAAAAACAGCAATGGATAAGGGAAAACAAGATAAACCCTGTTAAAGAAAGCATGCAGGCAAAAAGCGACCTTTTCAGCATAAAAATTGTCGAAGGGGATATTTTGCTGAAACAGGGCAAACCCCGTAAAGCATTGCAGAAGTATCGCGAAATGGAAAAAGACAAACCCAAAACCCGAAAGGCCAATTATCAGATGGGCAATGCATTTCTGAAGCTCCGGCAATGGAAAGATGCCGAAACACTTTTCAGAAATGTAATTGAGTTTGACCCTGACCATCAGAATGCATGGCTGGGAATGGGAATTTGCTGCTACAAGCAGGAGAGGTACGACGAAGCACTTGACCTTTTAATCAATGCTGCATCGTTGAATTTTTACAACCCGGTTACACACTTCAACATTGGACGGGTTTTAAGCGAGACAGGCAAATTCGAAGATGCAGCAAATTCGTTTGAAACTGCGCTGAAAATAAACCCGAATTTTGGACTTGCCCGAAATATGCTTATCGGATTATTGGAGAACCAGCTAAAAGACTCCCAAAAAGCAAAACTATTTAAAGCAGGTGATGTTGAACAACCAAAAGATGAATTTTCATCAACACAGGAAGATCTTATTATTAAACCATCGCAGGAAAAAACCGATTCAACACCCATTATTGTTGTAAGCGGGTTACCACGTTCGGGCACGTCAATGATGATGCAATTGCTCGAAAATGCAGGTATACCTGTTTATACCGATGAAGCACGCAAAGCCGACGAAAGCAATCCTAAAGGCTATTATGAGCACGAAAAAGTTAAACAACTTGTGAGAAACAGCAAATGGCTTGGTGAAGCAAAAGGAAAGGCCATAAAAATTGTTTTGCCCCTTTTGTATAAAATTCCTGCTTCGCTAAATTATAAAGTTATCCTGATGAAGCGCGATATGGAAGAAATCATCGAATCGCAGCACCGCATGCTGGTTAATTCAGGTAAAATTAAAGAGGGAACATACGCCCCGGGTATAGAAGAAATTTACCGGAAGTATGTTGATAAAATGGAAGGATGGGCACAAAAAAACAAGAATATCGAATTGCTCGAGGTTGACTACAACCAGGCATTGGCAAACCCAACGGAAATTATTCACCGGGTTACCGGCTTCCTAAAGCTTGAAAAAGATACAAAAATCCTCTCAAAATCAATCGACCCCAAATTGTATAGAACAAAGAATGAGAAAAATGATGAAAAAATTTAACAATCTGTTTTATATAAGCTAATAAAATTTAAATTTGAAAGGATTTCAACTAAACCAATTCCGAAATGAAAAGCAAATTCACACATTATGCAGCTTCAGTAGGTGCGCTGTTGGCAGTTTCAGGTGGCGTTCATGCTGCCATTCATCCAGGATCAATAATGAATGGGCCCGATGGCGATGCAGTTCTCGACCACCATAACGATGCAGTGTTTATTGATATCAATAACGATGGCCTGCCTGATTTTATCGTTGAAATGTATAGTTTCTCTGGGACTGTCACAACTACAACAGGCTCTATAACTTCTACTTTTCATGCAGAGGATCGGCTCGTTGAAATGATGGGGGCTACTTCATGTTTTATCGACAATTCGAGGTATTATTTTTCAAGCTCATCGTACTTAAACATATTCGTCAGGAACAACCCGCTCAACAATGTTATCGGCCCGATTGATCATCCAAATCACTCAGGTTTTATTTCATGGTATACCGATCCGGCTTCAATCGTTCCTTTTGCTTTTCAACCAGACTTTGACGGCACTAGTGGCGACGATGGTTATATTGGCGTAAGCATGATTACCCCCGGCGGCACAAGCTATGGCTGGATTCATATCAACATTGGCGCTGAAAGCACGCCCGTTACGTTCGATATTTGTGCAATGGAGCACACCCCAAACAAACCTATTGTAGCAGGCAACTCAATACCCGTGCCCCTGTTGCCCATTGCTTCGGCTGCCGGCCTGGGATTAATTGGCCTGATGGCTGCAATGAAAAAACGCAAAAAAGTAACTGCTTAAAAATAATAACTATGAAAAACAGAAAATTTATCAGATATTCCTCAACCATTGGTGCTTTGCTTGCGATTTCGGGAGGGGCAAATGCCATCATTCAACCCGGCGAAATATTAAATGGCGTTGATGGGGATAAAATACTTGACCATAATTTTGATGATTTATTCATCGATATCGATAACGACGGCACCCCTGATTTCATGGTAGGAATGATTGACTATTCATTCTACATTTCAGGCCTTTCGGCAACACTTATCTATCGGGGATGTGTTATTACGGCTTACTCTTCTTTTTATGTCGACAATTCATCCTATGCTTCAAATATTGCGAATAAATTTTCACTTAACCAGGTAATTGGGCCACTCAACAACCCTTATGATTATGGTTATGTTTCTTTATTCTCCCAGTTACCTCCATCGCCTCCGGTTACTTTACCTAACTTTGATGGGATTAATGGTGACACTGGCTATCTGGGCATTGAAAAAATCTCTCCGTCAGGAATAAACTATGGGTGGATTCATGTCAACATTGGCCCCGAAAGTACACCCATTACATTCGACATTTGTGCAATGGAACACACTCCAGACAAACCTATTGTGGCAGGCAATTCCATACCCGTGCCCCTGTTGCCCATTGCTTCGGCTGCCGGTTTGGGTTTAATTGGCCTTTTGGCTGCAATGAAAAAACGAAAAAAAGTAACTGCTTAAATAATACAACCATGAAAAATATCTTATTTATAATAATCCTGATTGTTTTACTTCCGTTAACAAACCAGGCAAAAGGCAAAGGAAGCCTTCCCGATGTGCGCAAGTTTAAAACGGAACTTAAACTTACCACCGACCAGATGAATCAGTTGAACACCCTTTACAACAACTTTGAAGCAAGGGCAAAACTCCAGGCACCTGCCGAAAACCGGAAAGAACAGTTAATGCAAAAGATGGAGCTGAGAAAGGAATTGCGCAGCGAAGTCAGAAAAGTGCTCACTCCTAAACAACTGAAAGAATATTTTCAGATTATTCAGGCAAAAAGAGTTCAACAAACAAAATAATTATCAAACCGTCTTCGGGCGGTTTTTTTGTTTAATCTGTTTTTACCTGCAAACGCTTGCAATATTTTCATAACTTTGAAAAAACCTAAATAAACCTGGATAAAATGGGAAATAAAAAATTCATTAGATATTCATCAGCTGTTGGGGCTTTACTGGCTGTATCGGGAGGAACACATGCTGCTATCACGACTGGTCGAATAGATGGAGATGCAATACTCGATCACGTTGGCGATTTCGTATATATTGACCTGGACCGTGACGGGACGCCGGATTTCGTTGGGGTTGCAGGAGGGGTTTCCTATGGCTCTATACCTGATTGGATGGAATTTGTCTTGTATGGCTATGCCTCAGGCAATCTTGTCGGAATCTATTCTTTATCTACATCTTTCCCCTGGCCAACGCCAAAAATAAACAATTATAACCTGAACGAACTGATCGGCCCACTGTCATACACTTACTATTTCGGAGTCATTTCACATTATTCAGCCCCAAGCCCTCCTTCGCCACCAACAGCATCATTTAACCCTTCAGATGATAATGGGTATATCGGGGTAAGCATGATAAAACCTCAAGGCACTTGTTACGGTTGGATTCAGATTTCAATCAGCCCCTCAGGAAATGCTGTTGAGTTTATTTCCGCAGCACTTGAGAATACACCAAATACCCCGATTGTTGCAGGAAACTCAGTACCTGTACCTCTCTTGCCCATTGCCTCAGCTGCGGGATTAGGATTGGTTGGACTTATGGCCGCACTGAAAAGGCGTAAAAAAAAATGATTGAAAAAAACTTTTTTTCTCATTCATTGACAAATAGCTACATGAAAAAAATTAAATTTGAACTGCAAACATTTTAAACTGCTTTTATGATGAAAAATAAATTTACACGTTATGCCTCCTCGGTAGGTGCTTTACTGGCAGTTTCGGGTGGAGTGAATGCTGCAATTAATACCGGCAGGATCATTAACGGACCTGATGGGGATGCAATACTCAGTCACCACGACGATGAAGTACTCTTTGACCTCGACAGGGACGGAAACCCTGATATCATTGCAATAGCATGGATTGGCTCATACTACTTTTCAAGCTATTCATTCAGATCTTTTGCAATAGGCTCATACACTTATGGAAACCTGGTTGAATTAAACTCTATTTCAACAATGTTTTTCTACCCTGAGCCAAAAATTAAAAAGTTCAACCTGAACGATGTAATAGGGCCACTTACTTACTCTAACAGTTGGGGATTAATAACCAACTATTCTATACCAATTGGTGATCCTATTCCAACTACAACACCTCCGGGAACATTTGGATACACCAACGACCAGGGCTACATTGGCACAGAGATGTTAACCGGAAGTGGCAGTAAATATGGCTGGATACATGCAATTACCAGCCCAACGGGCGATGAAGTGGAATTTACAGCATGTGCGCTCGAAAACACACCAAACATGCCAATTGTTGCAGGAAATTCAATTCCTGTTCCACTTTTACCAATTGCATCGGCTGCAGGCCTGGGCTTGGTTGGTTTAATGGCTGCCCTGAAAAAACGGAAAAAAGTTAACGCTTAAAATAGTACACGATGAAAAATATATTAATCATTATCAGTTTTGTTATTCTTTTACCATTGGCAACAAATGCCGCAGGTAAAACGAAAATGCCCGATGTACGCAAGTACAAAACCGAGCTTAATCTTACTGAAGATCAAATGAACCGGTTGAATACTGTTTACAACAACTTCGATGCAAGGGCTAAGCTACAGGCTCCGGCTCAAACAGGAAGGGAAAGAATGGAACAACGCATGCAACTCAGAAAAGAAATGCGTAAGGAAATTGCCCAGGTCCTGACAAAGGAACAGCGTCAGGCTTACATACAGATAATGCAGAATAACCAACAACGAAAGCAACAAAAGCAACAATAACGATATTGAATGGCTGCCCTAAAAAGGCAGCTTTTTTATTTTGTTGCCTGAATCACCAGTTCACTTAATTTCTTCAAAACCTGGGGTTGCAACAGTTGGTTATGATTGGCATTCAGTGTTTCAACAGTGAGTATGCCATTAACAAATTGCTCCCAGTTGTATTTGTATCGGCTAAAATTTTCGTCGGTTGAGCGTACCAGCAACATATCCCCATTTAGTTTCTTATGGTTGAACTGCCTGTAAAAACGTAAATGAGCAGCTTCCGACATCGTCAGGTTGTTTTTCTTTTCAAACCAAACTGCCCGCTTTCCCCGATAAATCAGGTAGAACATACACCAGAAAATATGGCGTATGTTCATGCTCAAAGCTTTTCGGTCCTTGCGTTTTATATTTTTTGAAATAAGCCTGAGGTCCTGCCCTATCAAACCAACAAGGTTCCTCCCCTTTTTCTTTGCTGGCGGGATATCAAGCAAAATAACTTTGCTAAGGGCGGTTGTATTTAAACATGTAGCAATTTCGAAAGCCAGTAATCCACCCATACTGTAGCCCAGTAAAGATATACTGTCCATATTCATCTGGTCGATAATAACGGCAGCCTGTTCCATTAAACTGTCAAGCGGATAAAAAAAGCTGCTTTTTTCATCTACAATGTTATAGGTAAGCACATATAGCCCAAATGGTTCAGGAAAAGTTTTAAGGGCAAAGTTATAGGTATCGGCTCCTCCTTTAACCGGGGGAACAAATACAATAACCGGGACACTCTCATCTGCAGGCAGGCGGAGCGTGTCGACTGAAACCATGGTATCGCCACCTCTGTGAATGTATTCTGTCAAACCGGCGAGTGTGCGGTAGCGATACAGTATAAAATATGGAAGGTCGATTTTTAATTCTTTTTCGATGCGTTTAACCACAAACTCGGCAAATACGCTGTCGCCTCCCAGATCGTCGAAAAAACAATGCCAGGGCTGGACCCTGGGCAGGTTAAGCTCTTCCACCCAGATCGCCTTCAACTTTTTGTATAAGGGATCGAATTCGAATTGAGATAAAATACCCCTGTCTGCTGTTTTGCCGGTAACAATTGGTTCAATACTTAGTTTTCCAAAATCAGGTGCGCCAGCTTCGTTAAAAGGCAGACGTTCCTTTTGTATATACAACACAGGAATATCATTCTCATTCATTTCATTGGCAACATGCTGCCTTAACAGATGGTGATCGACATGCCCCTGAGCTGTAAAATATGCAACCAAACGTTTTTTCAGATACTTGCTGCCTTTATCAACAACAACAGCTTCTTTAATTCCGGCATACTTTTCAATAAGTCCTTCAATCGGTTTATATCCCTGATAATAGTTACTTGCCATAATGAATTTGTATGGCTAAAAATAATGCTTTTTGATGAATTTCAGGCAGGCCTCTCATAAGCATAGAAGAAAGAGGGATTATTTTGTATCGAAACAATTCCGCTTTTGATAAATTCATAAAAATCTGTTATCAATTTTTTTAATTTTAATCTGGTTAAAACATTTATTATTTGGTTATGAAGAACATTTTCGTTTTTACTTATCTCCTTAGCTCCTTAATACTTTTTTCCTGCGGATCAACTTCTGAAAAAAAAGAAAAATATACCTGGAAGAATGTTCAGATTGTTGGCGGTGGATTTGTCGACGGCATTGTTTTCCATCCTAATGAAAAAAACCTGCGGTATGCCCGTACCGACATGGGCGGGGCATACCGCTGGGATGAAGAACAACAACGATGGATACCTCTTCTCGATTGGCTCCCGTACGAAGATCTGAATCTTATGGGAGTTGAAAGTATTGCCCTTGACCCAAACAATCCGGATAAAGTTTTTCTGGCCTGCGGAACATATACTGCTCCTGATGTTCCAAACGGAGCTGTATTGATTTCATCGGACCGGGGAGTATCATTTTCCCGGGCTGATATGCCTTTTAAATTTGGCGGAAACGAAAACGGCCGTGGAAACGGTGAACGCATGGCCGTTGATCCTGAAAACGGAAACGTCGTTTATCTGGGAACACGTCACAATGGTTTATGGCGAAGCACTGATGGTGGATTGAACTGGGAAAATGTTGCTTCATTCCCCGATGTGGAAGAAATTATGCCCGAAGGATTAAGCGAACGTGAACAACGTTTCTGGAACTGGACATCGAGGGGCAGCGGAATCATATTTGTCATATTTGACCCCGGATCATCAACACCCGAAGGCTGTAAAACAATTTTCGTGGGCGTATCCCTCATCGGCAGGGACAACCTCTTCAATTCAGAAGATGGTGGAGAAACCTGGAAACCAGTTCCCGGCCAACCAATCCAATACCGTCCTACACATGGCTTACTGGCAAAAAACGGGATGCTTTACCTTTCGTATGCCAATACCCCCGGTCCATCGAGAATGACCGACGGGGGCATTTGGAAGTTTAACACGAAAAGTAGTGCCTGGACTGAAATTACCCCCGACAAACCCGACGAGTCAAAACAATTCGGCTATGCTGCCATTGCAGTTGATGCTTCCAATCCTGACGTGATAATTACCAGTACCCATTACCGCCCACATGAAATAGGAGGGGAAGAAATTTTTCGCTCAACCGATGGGGGAAAAACCTGGAAAGCAGTGTTTGCCAACGGTACAGAATACGATTACTCGAAAGCGCCCTATGTGCAACATACAGGAATACACTGGATGTTCGATATCGAGATTAATCCTTTTAACTCCGACCATGCCATTTTCACAACCGGCTTCGGCGGTTTTGAAACTTTCAACTTAACAAACGTTGATAAAGGCATTCCAACTAACTGGAGTGTTTATACTACAGGCATTGAAGAGACTGTTCCACTCGAGCTATTGAGTCCGCCCGAAGGTGCACACCTTATCACTGCCATTGGCGACTATGGTGGGTTTGTTCATTGGGACCTTGACAAACCTGTTCCTGAAGGTAACTTCATCAACCCCCACTTTGGCAATACCGATGGAGTGGCATGCGCCGAACTGAAACCCGAAACCATTGTCAGGGTTGGTGTTGAATCGGGACAAGGACAAAGTGGGCGGAACATTGGCTGGTCGAACGATTACGGGAAAACCTGGCAACCGGCATGTATGCCAGCTGAAAACAGCGTGCATGGCCACATTTCCGTTTCAGCCAACGGGGAAACCTGGGTTTGGACACCTCAACGCCAGAAACCATTTTACACAAAAGATAACGGCAACACCTGGACATGTATCGATTTACTGCCAGAAAACACACGAGTAGTGGCAGACCGGATAAACCCGCAAAAGTTTTATGCCATTAATCTGTACGATGGCCTGCTTTTCACAAGCACTGATGGTGCTGAATCCTTTTATTCAACACCTCTTAACCTTGCGAAAGGATTAGTAAGCAGAGATAGCCCCCGAAACAGCCGGGGCGACAGGCGTGGCGGGCAGGACAGGATTTATGCCACTCCCGGTTATGAAAACGACCTGTGGATTGCTGCATTCGATGGACTGTATCATTCAGCAAGTTCAGAATTGCCTTTTGAACTTATTCCAAAAATTTCCGAAATCCATGGTTTCGGTTTTGGTAAAGCTGCACCTGGCAAAAAGTATCCTGCCCTATACCTTATTGGTATTGTTGATGGAGTACGGGGTATTTTCCGCTCCAACAACAAAGCTAAAAGCTGGGTACGCATTAACGATGACCAGCACCAGTGGGGTTTGCTGTTACACATTAACGGCGACCCGAAAAAATACGGACGGGTGTATATTGGCACACATGGGCTGGGTGCAATCTATGGCGATCGGGATTAATACAGTAGTTTTTTAAGTTTGTTGAAATTTCATTGAATACTTCAAATATTTACGTTATCTTGCAGCAACTGGTTTTATTAAATTTTTCACCACCCAAAGTTATTGGTTAAGCAACCCCTTGTGTAATTTTATTAATGGGAAGAGTATGTTGAAGAAGATTAAAATTTCAACCAAGCTTATTATTGTATTTTCGTTTTTGATTATCTTATCCGGAATGGTTGGTTTGGTTGGGTATGTGGGCATTAAAAAAGTTAAAAAAGCACAAAAAGAGTTTGCAACAGTACAGTTACCTAAAATACAAATGGTCCAGCGAATAATTGAATCTGTTCGTTCTGTAACTGTTGGCGAACGTGGCATGATGATTCCGCAAATGTTTGAGGATCCTGAAATCCGCTTAAAGCAATATTCACTAAAAGCCATTATACGTATCGAAGTAGCCGATTCAACTTACCTCACCCTTCCTCATACAGAAGAAGAGATCCTGCTTTGGAATGATTATAAAGCAAAACAAATGGATTGGTTTGCCGAACATGCCCTGTTCATCGAAGTTTGTGACGAAAAAGGGAGACT
Organism: Prolixibacteraceae bacterium; assembly: GCA_016931385.1. Classification (GTDB taxonomy): domain Bacteria; phylum Bacteroidota; class Bacteroidia; order Bacteroidales; family Prolixibacteraceae; genus DAIMEA01. The sequence goes on along the minus strand of JAFGEV010000212.1, from coordinate 1,118 downwards.
GATCGATTCGGGTATTAAAATGACGGACAAAAGAATAGTTCCCCTTGATGAAAAAATGTATGAATTAGCCCTGAAAAGCAGGGAAAAGTACATCTTAATGAACGATGCCCTTGGATTGGTGTATGGCTTGGTTGTAAAACAGGCCAGCGAATCGGATGCTGAAACCGATATACTTGCAAAAACAGCATACAGAATTTTGTTTTTGTTTCTATTGTTAAGTTTTACAATCTCAATCCTTACGGCTTATTTTATTTCAAAAAGCATTTTGCGATCAGTAAACAATGGATTGGCTTATGCCGGTGAAGTAGCAAAAGGTAACTTAAAAACAACCCTGAAAATACGGAATGAAGATGAAATTGGAATGCTGTTGAAGTCGTTCAAACTAACCGTGAACCGGATGAACGAGATAGTAGAATCGATCCAGTCAAGTTCGAGGGAATTGTTCATGGCTAGCGCCAGTTTAAAAGAATCGTCACAAACTTTATCACAGAATATTACTGAACAGGCTGCTTCAACGGAAGAAATCAGCTCTACCCTTGAGCAACTGGTAAGCGGGTTTGAACAAAATTCAGAGAATGCCCAGGTCACGAAGAATGTCACAAATGAAAGTGCAGGCAAGCTTATTGAAATAAAAAAAATCTCAGTAAAAAGTTTCCAGTCGATTAACAAGATTACCGAGCGGATAAACATTATTGGCGATATTGCTTTCCAGACCAATATCCTGGCACTGAACGCGGCCATTGAGGCTGCCAGGTCGGGTGAGCACGGGCGGGGTTTTGCCGTTGTGGCCAACGAGGTTAAAAAACTGGCCGACAACAGCCGCGTAACAGCCGACGAGATTGTAAAACTGGCAAAAGAAACACTGGATATCACCAAACTTTCTGAAACAAATTTTGAAAAAATTGTACCCGAAATCGAGAAATCAACATTGCTGATCGGCCAGATTGCCGATGAGAGTGTTTCACAAATATCAAGCGCCAATCAGATTAACAGTTCCGTTGAGCAAATGGCCCAGTCGACTCAGTACAATGCTTCAATAGCAGAAGAAATATCGGCCAATGCTACCGAACTTGCCAGGGAAGCGAAACACCTGAGGGGGCTGGTTGATTTCTTTAAAT
>JAFGEV010000211.1 GCA_016931385.1 Prolixibacteraceae bacterium | reverse complement strand
TCATCCGTCTCGGCAGGTGTTGCGATGGGCCATTGGCGACCAACATCAGGGTTTTTATGTATTCGAACAGGCTCGCCGCAACCGTCACCGTCATTATCGTAACCCATCACCGGCCATCCATAAACCCAGTTTACCGGGTTCAGATGCAGAATACGGCCGTAAACACGGTTATCCTGAAAATGCAGAAACCAAGGTTCGCCACTTTGGGTTTCAACATAGCCGCCCTGATGCGGACCATTAATATCTGTATCAACCTGGGCTAAAACTGTTTTTTCTTCGTAAGGCCCGTAAACATTTCTTGAACGTAACACCAATTGCCAGCCAAATTCAACCCCTCCGGCAGGTGCAAAAATGTAATAATAACCGTTTATTTTATAAAATTTAGGACCTTCAACAGTGTGGTTCAGGTCGTGCCCCGAATAAATATTTCGGCCATTGTCAAGTAATTCAGTGGCATCGGGGGACATTTGCCAGATCGTCAAAATACTGTTAACACCAGCCCTCGAACCAGCCCATGCAGTAATAAGATAAGCATTGCCGTCATCGTCCCAAAGCGGGCTTGGATCAATCATCCCTTTGCCTTCCTTCACCAAAACAGGCTTCTCCCATTTACCTCTCGGATCATTTGCCTTCACCCGGTAAATGCCAAAATCGGGATCACCCCAGAAAATATAGAATTCGTTGTTGTGATAGCGGATGCAGGGAGCCCAAACTCCTCTGCCTGGCTGAGGAAAATCGTAAACCTCGTTGGGTAAAACAGGCAAAGCATGGTTCACAATTTGCCAATTTATCAAGTCTTTGGAATGCAGAATCGGTAATCCCGGCGAGCTGTTAAAACTCGAAGCAGTCATATAGAAGTCATCACCAACCCTTATTACATCCGGATCGGAATAATCAGCCTGTAAAATTGGGTTTGTGTAAGTGCCGTCTCCATTATCGGTCAGCCACACCTGCGACACGTAATGAGATTGCCAAGTCGAAGCTTCTTTTTGGGTTTCGTCTATGTGACAACCCAACATTAACAAACAAAAAAAAACAATCAAATATGGGTACTTCATCTTATGCGAGTTCTATAAGTCTTTAAATCAAAGGATGATGCCGGGACTAAATGTACCGCAGCTCCTCCACTGGCTTTGAGCGACAAATTGAGGGCTTGTCCTGAAGTAACAATAAAACGTTTAATGCCCACCTTGGTCTTTGTTCTAGCATAGTCGTCGTCCTCATACAAATGTGCCACATAATTGACGCCTTCGTCCAAGAAAGATAAAGGAACCGACAATTTGCGGGCATCGTTGTTGGTAATGGCTCCCACAAACCACTCGTTACCGCTTCGGCGTGCCACAACTGCATGCCCGCCTATTTCACCGCTAAGCACTTTGGTGTCGTCCCAAACGGTTTTCACCTGTTCGAAAAACTCTATCTCGTGTTCACCTCCATAGTTTTTAGGCCCATCGTACCAAAACAGAAACTGTAACGGACTGTAATACACTACCGACAACGCCAACTGATGGGCATGGGTGGTTTTTATACGCTTGTTGTAATAACAGATTGTATAATCTCCGGCACCAGCAATGTAGCGGGTAAAGGGTAAAATGGTGTTATGCGTTGCATCGGGCATCTCTTCGTTACCTCTAATGCCTTCCTGAGTAAGCAAATTGGGGTAAGTACGGCTAAAGCCGGTTGGGCGATACTCATCGTGAACATCAACCAGCAACTGATGGTCGGCAGCTTTTTTTACTGCCTCGTGCATCCAGGTTGTCCATCTGTTGGATCCGATTTGTACAAACCCGAATTTAATGCCTTTAAGCCCCCAACTTTGGTATAAAGGAAGCAACTCATCCAACTGGTTATACAAGGCCCGTTGATTAACATAAACAAAAATTCCTACGTTTTTGGTAGCTGCATAATTGATGAGTGCCTGCAAATCCAAATCGCGGTTCTCTGCCACATAGGCAGCGTTCGATTCCTTTTTCATTTCGGAACCGTACCATCCCGCATCTAAATGCACGTATTGTATATTTCGGGCTGCCGCAAAATCAACAGTGGCCATGGCCTCAGCCATCTTAAGCCCCGACCGCATCGCTTTGCCTGGCTTAATCCACGAGGTATTGGCAATCTGGCTATCGGGATTGAGGTTCATTATCAAATCGTTATTGGCCAGTAATTGCCCGGCACTTTTAGCAGCCATAATTACACGCCATGGCGTTGAATATGGTGTAATAGCATCCACCTTGTCGTACATCGATGTTTCCAAGGTATTGGATTTTACTTCACTCAGTTTAAACTTCGAACGACAATAATCCACCATTTGAGCCTCGGTAAGCGTTACATAAGTGCCACCGGGCAATTTCATTGTCAAAGGGCGCTCGCTTTCGTCGGGCCAGCTTTCGAGTGGTAAATATTCATAGGATCCTTGTGCCCATCGTTCGTACCAGGCCATAGTGCCCTTAGGCATGGAAAAGTTGGTTTGTTCGCCCACAATGTGCATGAACAGGCCGTTACTATTCTCGGGTATATGATAACGAAAGGCCACACCCTGGTCATAGGCCCGTACAATCAAATTCAACTTATAACTCCTCCGTTTGTCGTAACTGGTGCCCGCATGGCCTTCGGTATTAGTGTTTCCTTCTCCAAATTTCTGAAACTGGATAATCACCTCATTATAATTGTCGGTTACCACACTTCTTTCTCCATAAATTGGGTTCCATATTTCGTTCACCGATTTGCGTTCCTCACCAAGAAACGTAAGGTTCTCGCACCACTGCCCGCTAAGGTCGTTTTCGATACCAAGAGCCGATTCGAACAGTTGGTTTTCAACAAGCAGGCCTAATTCCGACTCCAGCACTATTGTGTCGCCATTAAACATAACAGTATAATACATCTGCTTCTTATCCTCAGATAATTGTTTTTGATAGAATTCGAAAACAAAAGCTCCGCTGGGGGATTGAAGCATTTTTTTTGTCTGTGTCAACACGTTCTGTGCCATAGAGTTCAAAGACAAACACATAAACACTATTGCCAAGAAATTCGCAATTGTTCTTATCATAACATGCTTGCTTTAATTTAATTATTCCCCAATTGTTTTTTTGAAAACTACTCCTTCAACATGTTCGCCCACAGAAAACCGTACCATGTCGGATGTTTTATACCATTTGGGTTTATCTGGCATATCGTCAAAAATCACTTTGCCGTTGATTTGGAGATTTTCGAAAACGATGTTTTTCACCTTCCGCTCTTCATTATAACCCGAAATAATGGAGATCTCGGAGTTTTTTCCATTGTAAGAAACGTTTTTGAACAATACATTTTCAATACCACGTCCCGGTGAAGTGCAATATTTACTATTAAAGAAAACCCTCAGGTTTACAAGTTGTCCCTGCCTGAAATCTTCAACCCGTATATCTTCGAAAACCACGTTACGAATAAGGTTATTGTCGCCTGCATTTACGCTGAGGCAGCCCTGATAATCGATTTGTACTTCCTTATGGTCGAGTATATCTATGTTGTAATACCTTAGGTTTTCAATAACATCGGGCTTGGGTGTATTTCCATGTGTACCAATCTGTATTGGGTGCGCCACATCGGCCCAAAGGGTTGAGTTTTGCATGGTTATGTTTTTGCATCCGCCTACAAAACCTTTACGTGTGGCATAAACAGTTGTGCAATCGTCGGAGTTTCGGCAAAAAACGCCATCGAATAATACGTTGTTGCTGGCAAACACATTCATGCCATCGCCCCAGCCATAGTAACTGATGCTTTTGACATTACGGATGGTGACCGAATCGGAACCTCCCGTGGCGCATTGGGTGGTGTAAATCCCCTCAACATATACATTCCGTGAATTAGCAATATTAACGCCCATTTTAACAGTATACTCAACCATTCCCCGACCAATTATTTTTACATCATGTACATCATGAACCAAAATTTGTCCCCGCAAAATAGCACTACCATCAATATA
>JAFGEV010000210.1 GCA_016931385.1 Prolixibacteraceae bacterium | reverse complement strand
TATAATAACGAAATGTTTCCTACAGTTAATAACCTCGTACGTGAAATTGAACACAAGGGCATTAAAGATCATTACCTTGGGATTTTTGGCTCATTTAGCTGGAACGGGGGAGGGGTTAAAAACCTCGAAAAATTTGCTGAAGCTATAAAATGGGAAATTATCAACACGCCGATCGAAGAAAAAGGATCTTTAAAAGAAGATAAATTTAACGAACTGGTTTCTTTGGCAAATGCTATGGCCGATAAACTCAATGAAGAATTTGGTGCATAATCTTTTAAAAAAAGTGGAATGTCTTATGTGAATTGTTTAACTTACATATCAACTTTTTTTTAATGCTAATATTTGAAATTTTTACTTATTCCTTATTTCCATGAAATGGGCATGAATAATCGATTCACAATTAATCCAAATAGAAAATTATGTAGTCGAAATCATAAGACCCTGAAACTTTTAAAAAATAATCAGATGAAAAATTTATTATTTATTACTTTAATCTTGATGATAGCATTTACATCATGTGAAAAAAATGAACCAAAAGCTGAGCCGGTAGCTTTGGAAGATTTCTTTAAAAATCCGGAAAAAACTTCTTTTGAACTGTCACCCAATGGTGAGTACTTTTCTTATCTCGCGCCTTACGAAAGCAGGTTAAATGTTTTTGTTCAGAAGGCAGGAAGTGATGAGGCAATACGTATAACATCGGAAACCGATCGTGATATTGCCGGATATCTTTGGGCAAATAACAATCGCCTTCTTTATTTGAAAGATACAGGCGGCGATGAAAATTTCCAGTTGTATGGCGTAAACATCGACGGCTCCGAATTGGTTGGATTAACTGTATTCGAGGGAGTACGCACACAAATAATCGACGACCTTGAAGAGTTGCCCGATGAAATTATAATTGGGATGAACAAACGAAACCCGACAGTATTCGATCCTTATCGATTAAATATTGTTACAGGAGAAATGGTTATGTTGGCCGAAAACCCGGGCAATATCATGGGGTGGATGACCGACCACGATGGTAAATTGCGTATAGCCATTGCTTCCGACGGCGTTAATCAAACCTATTTATACAGGGAAACCGAGGATGAAGAGTTTGCCCCTGTAATGTCGTTAAATTTCAAAGAAACCCTTAATCCCCTGTTCTTCACTTTCGACAACAAGAATGTTTATGCCACTTCGAACATAGGACGCGATAAAGAGGCTATTGTCCTGTTCGATATGGCCAATGCCCAGGAACTTGAAGTGATTTTTGAAACCGATGAAGCCGATGTTTCCGGACTTGCCTATTCAAAAAAGGATAAAAAACTACAAGCTGCTTTTTATTACACCTCAAAAAGAAGAATTCATTTCCTTGATGATGAAGCTGAAGAAATGTATGGTAAGGTGGAGGCAAAACTCCCTGGTGTTGAAGTGCGTTTTGCCAGTGAAAATAAAGCTGAAGACAAATTTATGATCCGCACATTCAGCGACAAAACCCGTGGTGAATATTATCTGTATGATAAAGCGACCGATGAACTTACCAAACTTGCTGAACTTAGCCCATGGCTCGATGCCGGTAATATGTGCGATATGAAGACTGTCAGTTATTTTTCGCGCGATGGTTTAATCATTCAGGGATATTTAACCCTGCCCAAGGGTTTCAAACCCAGGAACCTTCCGGTAGTTGTTAACCCGCACGGCGGACCCTGGGCACGCGATTACTGGGGATTTAACCCCGAAGTACAGTTTCTGGCAAATAACGGTTATGCTGTATTACAAATGAACTTCAGAGGATCAACCGGTTATGGTCGTGAATTTTGGGAATCGTCATTCAAACAGTGGGGCAAAACCATGCAGGATGATATTTCAGATGGTGTTCAATGGCTCATCGACGAAGGCATTGCCGACCCTGATAAAATTGCCATTTATGGTGGAAGTTATGGCGGCTATGCAACCCTTGCCGGTTTGTGTTTCAGTCCCGAATTGTATGCAGCTGGTGTCGACTACGTGGGCGTTTCTAACCTGTTTACATTCATGAAAACCATCCCTCCGTATTGGAAACCTTTCCTCGATATGATGTATGAAATGGTAGGGAACCCCGAAACCGACAGTTTGCTGATGGCAGAAGCTTCGCCGGTTTACCATGTCGATAAAATTGTTGCCCCCTTGTTTGTAGCCCAGGGAGCCAACGATCCGAGGGTGAACATCGAAGAGTCGAACCAGATAGTTAATGCATTGAAAGAAAGGGGAGTTGCCGTTGAGTACATGGTCAAAGACAACGAAGGGCACGGCTTCCGAAATGAAGAAAACCGCTTCGACTTTTACCGGGGCATGATCACATTTCTCGATTCACACTTGAAAGAAGTTGAGGAATAATAAGTGGGAAAATAATAATATATTTGTAAGCATTATTGAAACCTAAGAAATAAAATAAAAAATGAAAAAAGTAAAAAACCTATTTTTATTCGTTACACTTGTTGTCATTACAGGTGCAACATACGCACAGGCGCCTTATTGGGTGACAACCGATGAAGGAGAACAAATGCTCGTTACTCCCGGGAATTCTGAACCTGCATTAGCAGCCTATGGTGAATCGCTAACAACACTATTTGCCGCAAATAACAGTTGTCATGGAAATATGTTTGACCTTGAGGTTATTGCTTCCAAACCTGTTGCAATTCAAGCATTCGACATAAATATTGAAACTGGAACAACCAATGTGTCGGTTTATTATAAAACAGGAAGTTATGTTGGCTTTGAAAACAATTCGGCAGCATGGACTCTTGTAGGTACCGACAATGATGTTGTAGGGCAAGGTCAGAATAACCCTACTTCAATTGATGTTGGAACAATTGTTTTAGATCCGGGAACATTGTATGCTTTTTATATTACTGTTGATCCTAATATCAGTGTTATAATGAATTATACCAATGGTTCGGCTACATATTCTGATGCCAGTTTGGAACTGACAGCAGGAGTTGGAATTTGTGGTCTTTTTGGAGGGGTGAATGACCCTCGTATCTGGAATGGCACCATTTATTATACCGGGGGCAATGCCGTTCCTTTTCCATATTGGGCTATTGCTGCAGTATTTGTGTTGATAGGTGGTTTTATCCTTATTCGCTATAACCGCAGGAAAAGGATGGTTGCATAGACTTAAAACCTAAAAAAGATAATAACCCTTTTGGCAATAGTCGAAAGGGTTTTTTATTTGATACTATTCAATATTAATACCGTATTTATGCAAAAGCCCAGCAACTTGTTGTATAGAAAATTTTGCGCCCCTTATTTTGTTTTTCTCTGGTTCGATTGAAAAGTTTGAAGAACCCCTTAAATCTGCCTTTTCAAGGTTTGTATTTTCAAAAATGGCATTACTCAAATCACAGTTTGTTATTCCCGTACCTTTTAGATTGGCTTCAGCAAGATCAACTGACTGAAGATTTGAGCCGATAAATGATGTGCGGTTAAGCTTCATCCCGTAAAACGTTGAATGATTTAGCTTAATCCATAAATCTTTCAATATCCCTGACATTTCCGAAAATAACCATGATTTCATCCTTGCCCAATACCGTATCTGCCTTGGCAATTCCTTTTACTTCCGTAATTGACTGTTTTATCCCCAAAAAATTTCTTTTATGGGATTTAGATATTATAGCCAGAACAGTAATATTATAGCCAGAACGAATGTCAGTTTCGTTCAGCATTTTTCCTTTATACCTTTCAGGCACATCAGTTTTTACGATACTAAAATCGTTAGATAGTTTAAAAGAATCAATATAACCTTCGGTGGTTAAATTCTTTGCCATTTTTTCAGCAGAATCCTTCTCAGGGTGAACGATTTCCTCAATTCCCATTGCAAGAAGTACCGTTTCCTGTGTTTCAGATACGGCCCTGCCAATAATTCGTTTTGCATTCAATTGTTTCATAATTGCTGTGGCCATAATCGAATTTCCTTCATGCTCGCCAATACTGATAATAACCGCATCGGCATCTTTTACGGGTAATTCTTTGGCTGAATGGAAATCCGTACAGTTTGCACAAATGGTATGGGTTATATCGTTTTTGAGCATTTCAACCTTTGACATGCTGGTATCCACGCCTATCACTTCATGACCCAGCTGGGTGAGTTTTACAGCCAGTGCAGCACCAAAATTTCCAAGACCAATTACTAAAAAGTTCATACATCAATTTTTTAATTTATTAAGATACCTTCCGTTGGGTATTTAAATAATTTTCCAGTTGATTTTCTCATAAATGACGACAGAAAAGTCAGGGCACCAATCCTTCCTATAAACATCGTCAGAGTAATGATATATTTACCGGTAATCGATAAGTCGTCGGTAATGCCCCGGCTCAAACCTACCGTACTAAATGCTGAAAAAACTTCAAAAATCAAGTCAGAGGCCTTTTTCTCAGGTTCTGATTTAAATAACAAAAATGTTGCCATACCGATAAAAAACAAAGCTAAAAACATGAAAGCATAAGAACGCCGGATAGAAATTTCAGGGATTTGCCGGCGGTTAAGTTCAACCTTGTCTTTTCCACGCACAAGACTAACGGTATTAAGAATGGCCAGTGCAAAAGTACTGGTTTTTATCCCGCCCCCGGTTGATGCGGGTGATGCACCTATCCACATAAGCAAAATTATAAACATGGCTGTTGGAATGGAAATTGCAGAGGTATCGACCGTGTTAAATCCGGCTGTACGGGGGGTTGCCGCACCAACAAAAGCAGTTATCAGTTTCCCGATTCCTTTATGTTCAGCTAATGTATTCCTATACTCAAGCGAATAAAACATTACTGTACCAATGATTAAAAGAATAAGCGTAGTATAAAGAACCAGCTTGGTATTCAGGGAAAACGCATGTGCCTGATGAATCACCTCCCT
>JAFGEV010000209.1 GCA_016931385.1 Prolixibacteraceae bacterium | reverse complement strand
TTACACAGCTTTCGAAATTGGGGAGGCAGAGGTTGACAAAACAACCCTCAAAGCCAATGAAACAGTAAAACTTTCAATTCCTGTAACCAATAAAGGTAAAAGGGATGGTACTGAAATTGTACAGGTTTATGTGCGAAAGATAAACGATATTGAAGGACCTCTTAAAACCTTGAAAGGATTTAAGCGGGTGTCTGTACCAAAAGGAAAAACAGAAAAGGTTACGATTCTTCTTCCCCCTTCATCATTTGAATTTTACGACTGGGGATTAAGAAAAATGGCAGTGACATCGGGAGAATATGAAATATACTATGGGAACAGCTCAGCTGCAAAGGATTTAAAAACGAAGAAAATTTCCATTACTGCCCAATCGTTTAAACCGATCGATGCACCACTTGAGTAAAATACCTTTAATTACAGGAGGTCAGTAATTTTTGTCTATAATCTAAACGTCATTGTCTAAAATGAGAATTAAAGCTCGTTTTTCACTTGTAATTTTATGGCAGGTTTTTGAAAGACTAACTAATTAATCGAGATTATAAACAAAAATTAATTAACAATTTAAATCTGACAATTATGAAAAAACTCTACTTTAAAAGAAATGTGATAGTACTGTTTTTATTTATTCTTATTGCAGGGGGAGTTTATGCGCAATCGGAAACTGAAATTATTTTTATATACGACCCGAATGGTTTGAATCCTGATACCGGAGTAAATCCCGATGAGGAAACTGCAGTAGCTATTATGCAGGAAGCAGGATATATGGTAACCCTTTTCCCTGTTGTTGATTTGTCAACCGCTACTCCCGATGTGCTTGAGACATTGAATAGTGCCGATTTGATTTATATTGGCAGGAGAGTAGGAAGTACCAATTTCCAGGATCCAAATAAGCAAATGTGGAATAGTATAGAAGCACCCATAATGACCGGAAACATGTGGGCATTAAGAAGTAATCGTATGAACTGGTTTAATTCTGAAAGTTGTGTTGGTGGCGGTACATTTGGATCGGAAGATATCGTTTGGGTAGATGTACTTGAAGAAGATGATCCTGTATTTGCAGATATTGATGTTTATGAAGGAGGCTGGTGGATTGGGTCATATAATGTAATTGAAGTTGATGATGCCGGGAATGGTCTTGTAATGTGCGTTGAAACAGAAAATCTCAGGCCTGTTTTTGTGCGCTTTGACCCGGGTTTAGACTTTTATGATGGCGCCGGAGATTATCCCGAAGGCCCCAGAACTTTCATGGGTATGGACGCTGATAATAGCGGGGCTTCAGAGTTTAACTATTGTGCATATACCGATGATGCCAAACAGGTTTTCTTAAATGAAATTGCCCGTTTAACAGGTAACCTGGAACCCGGTTCAAGCGAACGTTTGTCGGGAGTGAAAGCTTCAGTGAACTTCAATCAATCGAATGGTCAGTTGGTGGTTTCGATGGATCAGCTTTCAAAAATTGAAGTATTCGATTTATTGGGCCGCCAGGTGTTATCTTCACCTGCGAACAATGAAAAAATGCAAATCGATTTGAGTAACATCAAATCAGGTTTACACATTGTGAAACTGGCCAACAGCAATAATCAGTTTTATACCCAAAAAATCCTTATAAAATAAGATGTGAGTAAAGAGTATATTTGAATTTCATAGTTAGGTTAGATAAGGTTCTTCTTATCACCATAAAAAGGGTTGTCTGAACAGGCAGCCCTTTTTCGTTACTTTCAATATTACCTATTTTCTAAATACTATTGTCTATATTCTGAAAGGACAGTTGAATACCTTTTCTATTTTTATATTGAATTATAACATCAAAGGAAAAATTTATTAAAACATTAAACAGGATGAAAAGAATATACCTGATTTCATTGATCTTTTTTTTGTCGGTTAACTTTGTTTGGGCTGTAAAAAAAGAAATTGCCGCGCCCGATGGGAAACTGCTTGTAAGTATAACTGACGAAGATGGCCATCCTTGTTACAGTATTTCGTATAATGGTATGGTTTTTCTGAAAAACTCACCACTGGGTTTAAAAACCAACGTTGGGGATTTTACCCTGGGCTTATCTCTTAGCGAAAGCTATAAAGAACGCAAAATAGAAGAAACCTACTCGTTGCAAAATATCAAAAAAAGCGAGGTTCGCTATATTGCCAATGAATTTATTTTTTCGTTCAAAAAAGATGAAAAGGCCGCAATAGATGTTGAATTCAGGATCAGCAACAACGACGTGGCTTTTCGCTATAAAGTATATTCACAGGGTGAAAGAAAGGTTTGTGTGGTGAATGAAGAAGCTACAGGCTTTTTTTTACCCGAAGGCACAACAACTTTCCTTTGCCCGCAAATGAAGCCTATGACCGGCTTTGCCCGTACTGGCCCGAGTTACGAAACACCCTATTCGGCCGATGATGAAATGGGGAAAAATGGATGGGGAGGTGGTTATACCTTCCCCTGTCTTTTCAGGGTAAACAACAATGGATGGATACTGATTTCGGAAACCGGCGTCGACAGCCGTTATTGCGCAAGCCGTTTAACCGCACATCCCGATGGATTATACATGATTGGTTTTCCTCAGGAAGAAGAGAACAATGGCAACGGAACATCATCACCTGGCATCCCGCTTCCGGGCTTTACTCCCTGGAGAACCCTAACCCTGGGCGAAACCCTGCAGCCCATTGTTGAAACAACTGTTCCATTCGATGTGGTGGAACCTTTGTACGAAGCGTCGAAAAAATACGAATACAGTCGCGGCTCATGGAGCTGGATCATAAAAATGGATGGCAATACCATTTTCCCTGTTCAGAAAGAATACATCGATTTCAGCGCTGCAATGGGCTGGGAAACAGTATTGGTAGATGCTTTGTGGGATACGCAAATTGGCCGCGACAAAATTGAAGAGCTGGCCGCTTATGGAAAAAGTAAAAACGTTGATTTATTCTTATGGTACAACTCCAATGGTTATTGGAACGACGCACCCCAGGGGCCAAAGGGCTTTATGGATAACCCGGTCAGCCGCCGTAAAAAAATGGCCTGGATGAAAAGCATCGGCATTCGTGGCATAAAGGTCGACTTTTTTGGAGGCGACAAGCAGGTAACCATGAAACTGTATGAAGATATTCTTTACGATGCCAATGATTACGGGTTGTTGGTTGTTTTTCACGGATGTACCCTGCCCAGGGGCTGGGAACGCATGTTCCCCAATTATGGATCAAGCGAGGCTGTGCTGGCCAGCGAGATGCTTCATTTCTCGCAGGAACGCTGCAACAAGGAAGCTTTTAGCGCCTGTATGCATCCGTTTACCCGCAACACTGTAGGCAGCATGGATTTTGGTGGAAGCGCTTTAAATGAGTTTTACAATGCCAACAACACACCAAACAGGGGTACCAAACGCTTAACTTCCGATGTGTTTGCCCTTGCAACCGCTGTATTGTTTCAAAGTGCTGTACAGCATTTTGCATTGGCTCCGAATAACCTTACCGATGCCCCTGAATGGGCTGTTGATTTTATGAAGGAAGTCCCGTCAACATGGGACGAAATCAAATTCATCGACGGCTACCCTGGCAAGTACGTTATTTTAGCTCGACGCCACGGCAATAAATGGTATGTTGCAGGTATTAATGCGCAAGAGGAAACTTTGAAACTGAAAGTTGAACTTCCAATGTTCGAAGCTGGTCAGCAGGTAATGTTTTATATCGACGACGAAGAACTGAACGGCAGACAGACTACATTTAAAATAAATAAAAAGCAGCAAATTGAATTGGTAATTCCCTGCAATGGAGGGGCTTTGTTAATAAATTAAAGAGTTATGACTATTAAAAAAAGATTTACAGAAATATTCAGGTTATATGTTTCTCACCTCTGGTCATTGGTCACTGGTTTTATCCGCCGTAGCCTTGGCGAAGGCGGATCATTAGCCATCAGCCATCAGCCATTAGCCAGTAGCCTTCGAACTTCAGTCTTCAGTCTCCTGATTACTGTCTTCAGTCTTCTAAACATCAACTCATTTGCACAGGATAAGTTGTATTCAAATACATTTCCGCTTACTGATGTGCATTTGTTGAATGGACCATTTAAACATGCACAGGATTTAAATGTAGAAACCCTTTTAAAGTACGATACCGACCGTTTTCTTGCACCTTTTCGTAAAGTTGCCGGATTGCCAGCGAAAGCTGAAAATTATGGCAACTGGGAAAGCGACGGGCTCGACGGACACATTGGAGGCCATTATCTTTCTGCCATGGCCATTCATTATGCATCAACCGGAAACATGGAATGCTATAAACGAATGCAATATATGGTTGATGAGTTTAGAGCATGCCAGGAGGCCAATTCAACTAAGTACCACGATTGGGGTAAAGGTTATGTTGGTGGCGTGCCAAATAGCGATATTTTGTGGCCTGAAATAAAGTCAGGAAACATTGCAGTAATCTGGAAATACTGGGTCCCCTGGTACAACCTGCATAAAACCTATGCCGGTTTACGCGATGCCTGGCTTTACGGAGGAAATGAAGAAGCTAAAACCATCTTTCTTAAATTTTGCGATTGGGCGATTGACATTACATCAGGATTGACCGGTGAACAAATGCAGAACATGCTGGGAAATGAACATGGAGGCATTAACGAAGTCTTTGCCGATGCTTACCAAATGACCGATGATAAAAAGTACCTTAACCTGGCCAAGCGTTTTTCACATGAAGCAATTCTCGACCCGATGTCGAAGGGTATCGATAACCTTGATAATAAACACGCAAATACCCAGGTACCCAAAGCTGTAGGATTTCAGCGCATTGCCGAGGTTAGCGGCGATGAGGAATACAACAACGCTGGCCGTTTCTTTTGGGAAACAGTTTCGGGCAACCGCAGCCTTGCATTTGGAGGGAACAGCCGCAGGGAATTTTTCCCGCCTGCTTCTTCATGTGCCGATTATGTAAGCGCAGTTGAAGGTCCCGAGTCGTGCAATACCCACAACATGCTAAAACTGACTGAGGTATTATTCAGAATGGATCCTGACGCAAAATATACCGATTACTACGAGCGCGCTTTATATAATCACATCCTTTCTACCCAACATCCCGAACATGGAGGGTATGTTTATTTTACCCCGGCACGTCCCCGCCATTACAGGGTGTATTCTGCCCCGAACGAAGCAATGTGGTGTTGTGTGGGTACAGGCTTGGAGAATCATGGCAAATATGGCGAATTCATATACACGCATACAACCGACTCTTTGTTTTTAAACCTTTTTATTGCTTCGGAACTGAACTGGAAAGCAAAGGACATCAGGCTTAAACAGGAAACCGGATTTCCTTATGAGGAATCGACGAAGCTGACCTTTACAGAAGGCAATGCAAGCTTCAGTTTACTTATTCGTTACCCCGGGTGGGTTGAAGCTGGTAAGCTGAAAATTGAAGTTAATGGAGAACAGCTGACCATTGACAAGAAACCCGGATCATACATTTCAATTAACCGCACGTGGAAGAAAGGCGATGTAGTTGAAATTGAATTGCCAATGCACAACAGCTACGAAGAACTAATCAATGTGCCTTCATATATTGCTTTAATGCGCGGTCCAATTTTACTGGGGGCGAAAACGGGCACCGAGGATTTAAAAGGTTTGGTTGCAGGCAGTAGCCGCTGGGGGCACATTGCAAGTGGCAGATTGTTACCTGTGAACAATGCTCCTGTAATTATTGAAAACGACCGTTCAAAGCTTATAGCCGGATTAAAACCTGTCGAGGGCAAGCCGCTTCATTTTATCGCTCCCGATATCCATATTGAAAATATTGATAAGCCTGTTGAATTTGAGCCTTTTTACGGAATTCATGACTCAAGGTACATGATGTACTGGATGGCTTTATCGGAAGCTGAGTATAAGCTGGTACTTGACTCAATAGCCAGAGTTGAGGCTGAAAAGCTTGAAATAGAAAAAAGGACCATCGATAAAATACAACCAGGGCAGCAGCAGCCTGAAGCCGACCATTATCTGAAATCGGAAAATTCGAATACGGGCAACTACCAGAACGAATTCTGGCGCGATGCACGAAGCGGGGGCTTTTTCAGTTACAGGTTGAATACAGATGGTGAAACTGACTTGTCGCTGATTGTAAGGTATTGGGGCAGTGAAAGTACCCCTAGAACTTTCGATATTCTGATCGACAATGAAATTCTGACGACTGAAAATACAAGGGGAAAATGGAATGTTCAGGATTTTCGGGAGGTAACATATCCATTACCTGCAAAAATGCTTGAAGGTAAAAATGATATTACATTAAAGTTTCAACCAAAAGAAGGAAATACTGCCGGAGGAATTTTCTTTATCAGGCTAATAAAAAACAAAAAAGAGTAAAAAATAAGTTTTATAAATAGGATTCAGTTAGGAGAAAATATTGCTTATGAGATTTTTTTCATTGACATTGTTATTTGTTTTTAATTTTTATGCGCAGGCACAGAATCTGCCT
>JAFGEV010000208.1 GCA_016931385.1 Prolixibacteraceae bacterium | reverse complement strand
TTTTCAAGTATACGGTTAAAGCCAACCGGTGTGAATGTTGAACCAATCCGTTTTACAGGTGCATCGAGATACTGAAAAGCTTCTTCCATTATGATTGAACTAATTTCTGACCCAAAACCAGCAAACACTTTATCTTCATGAACAACAACAACTTTATTTGTCTTCATTGCCGATTTTAAGATAGCCTCTTTATCGAGTGGGATCAATGAACGAAGGTCGATCACTTCAACATCAATTCCTTCACCTGCCAGTTTTTCAGCAGCCTCAAGGCTATGAATAAGTGTATTCCCGTATGTTATCAGGGTAATATCTTTCCCTTTCCTGCGTATACGGGCTTTGCCAAAAGGCACTTCAAAATCATCGGGAATTGGTGCGGCAGCCTGAGGTGCATTGTACAGTGCCTTAGGTTCCATAAACATGGTGATCCCTTTCGAGCGTATTGCTGTACGGAGCAGCCCGGCAGCATCGTCGGCAAAAGTGGGATAAACAATCCTAACGCCTGGTATGGTTGCCAGAGCGCCCTCGATGTTTTGTGAATGGTAAAGTCCGCCTCCGATGTACCCTCCTGAGGCAAGCCTGATGGTCATGTTTGGTGTAAACTGCCCGTTCGAGCGCCAGAAGTCGTGGCTGGAATCGACGTATTGTTCCATTGCCGGCCAGAAGTAATCGGCAAACTCGGCCCCTTCAATTACAACGCGGATTTTATCGTTAAAGCGGCTCATGCCATTGGCAGTGCCCACAATAAAATCTTCGGCAATGGGTGCACTGAAAACACGTTTGTCGCCAAACTCCTGCTGCATGCCTTTAGTCACGTTAAAAGCGCCGCCTTTCTCTTTGTTTGCCACATCCTGCCCCCAGATAAACGTATCAGGATTAAGCCTGAATTCCTCTTTAAGGGTTTTGTTAATGGCATCGACCAGTTTGATCTTTTCACCATCGTAGTTGTGAGTGCCTTCGGGATATTTTTCGGCACGATAGGGTTCAGGCATTACAAAATCAAATATCGATGCAGGATCGGGGTCAGGCGCAATTAAAGCTTTTTTGTGTGCCTGTTTTACAACTTTTGTTGCATCTTCTTCTATGGCCGCAAGTTCCTCTTCTGTAAAACGTTTATAACGTAACAGCATTCTTCGGAATTTTGCCAGGGGGTCGTATTCCCGCACATAGTTGCGCTCGTTTTCATTCCTGTACAATTCGTGCCTGTCGGAATTTGAATGCGACTCAATGCGTACACAGTTCGCATGAACCATAACCGGTTCACCAACTTCTAACACATGTTTTTTAGCTTCTGCCATGGCATTCATCGAATCAAAAACATCTTTTCCGTTACAATGGATGATACGGAGATTTTTCAACCCGCTGAAATTATCCGACGGTTTGCGGTTTGCCGTTTGCATGTGCTTGGGTACCGATATGCCATAGCCATTATCCTGAATAACAAAAATCACCGGCAGTATTTCACGCGATGCCCCGTTTATGGCCTCAAAAACATAACCTTCGGATAAGGACGATTCCCCGTGAGAAGTAAAGGCAACGCCCTTGTGCCCGTAATATTTCATGGCACGTGCCACGCCAACTGCATGAAGATCGTGGTTGGCCGTGCATGATGATACATTGTGAATGTTCCATTCAGGTTTGCCAAAATGGTTTGACATGTGCCTGCCTCCACTGGCAACATCGGTTGCCTTTGAAATGCCGTTCAGGATAATTTCTTCAGCAGTAAGCCCGGCCGAAAGATTGGTAAGCATATCACGGTAATATGGAAAAAGGTGGTCTTTTTCACGGTCGAAATGCTGTCCCAGTGCAAACTGAATTCCGTCGTGCCCTGCATAGGGTGCATGGTACGACCAGCCTATGGCCTGTTTTAGATAATTGGGCGCCCTTTCGTCGAGCCTGCGGCCTGTGACCAATATTTCGTACCACCCCTTCAGGATTTCTTTATCGACATTTTTTATTGTATATTTTTTTGGAAAACTTTCGTTCATGGCTGGTTATACTTTACGGTTAATATCGAATTCTTCAAGTAAATCGGCAACACGGCGAAGGAATGCTCCTCCCAGCGCGCCATCCACAATGCGATGGTCGTATGAGAGCGAAAGGAACATTTTGTGGCGCACCACGATTGCATCGCCGGTAGGTGTTTCCATTACTGCCGGTTTTTTCTCAATACTGCCGGTAGCCAGAATGGCCACCTGTGGCTGATTTATAATTGGAGTCCCGAATGAATTTCTGAAAGTGCCGAAATTTGAGATACTAAAGGTTCCACCTGAAATTTCATCGGGTGTGAGTTTATTGTTTCTGGCCCTGTCAGCCAGGTCGTTTAACGAACCGGCCAGGCCTGCAAGGTTTTTCTGATCGGCGTTATGTATTACAGGTACAATGAGGTTGCCGTCGGGTTTGGCAACGGCTATGCCAATATTCACCTTTGAGCGGATTATGATATTGTCGCCGTCAATTGAGGCATTCACCATTGGGGATTCCCTTAAGGCTGTTGCCACAGCCTCGGTAAACAATGGCATATAGGTTAGCTTTTGTCCGAATTTATTCTGGAATTCGTTTTTGACTTTTTCACGCCACAAAACAAGGTTTGTAACATCAGCCTCGACAAAGTTTGTGACATGGGGCGCTGTTTTTACCGAATTTACCATGTGATCGGCAATCAGTTTCCGCACCCGGTCCATTTCGATGATGCGGTCTTCGGCGCCAACCGATACAGAAACTTTTGCCGGAGGTGGTGTTTCTTTTGGTTTCTCAATCACTTTAGGTCCGATCCCGGTTGTTGGCTGGGCCTTATCTGTTTTACCTTCAATATAGGCAAGTATATCCTTCTTTTGTACCCGGCCATTTAGGCCGCTTCCTTCAATCAGTTCAAGCTCTTCGAGGGTAACATTTTCTTTTGATGCAATAGATTTTACCAGCGGAGAATAAAACCTTGAACTTTTACTAAAGTTGGCTTTTGACTCTGTGCTCTCAGCAGAAGTATCGTTAACCTTTGCCTGAACAACTGTCTGTTGGCTGATTTCTATTCCGTCATTTTCGTCTTCTTCAGTAGTATCAATAAGAGCGACAACCTCTCCAACCGGAACAACTGAATCGACTCCGAAAAGTATTTTCTTCAACACACCTTCAACTGGCGAAGGTATTTCAGAATCAACCTTTTCAGTGGCAATCTCAAATAAAAGAGCATCCTCTTCAATCTTGTCACCCTCATTAACGAACCATTTCGTTATGGTGGCTTCCTGAACACTCTCACCCATTTTAGGCATCATTACTTTAAATTCCGACATAGCAGACAAATTTTAAGTTTACATATAAACAAAAAAAGAGCAAAGAATGTTTTGGGAAAAATGCAATTTCGACATTGCAATTTACTTGGTTTATTACAAACCCGATATTGCAATTAAATATTTATTCCATACCTAAAAGGTTTTCTTATCTGAGCAAATCTGTCAGGCGCTTTCAACATCCTGACTTAAAGTGTAATTGGCGTAGTGAAACAACCTGTAAAAAATTCATAATTTCCCGGGCACTGGTGAAAATTCATGAAAGAATATTACATCGATTTTGAGATTTTTTCTGCAAATTCTTTTGATATATAATTATACTCCGACTTGCAAACCTCGCTTGCAAGGGTATTTGCCAGGCTGATTATTTGTTCCCATGTGTCAAGATTAATATCGGCTAAAGCGCTTGTAGAGACACTTCTTTTCATTAAACCTGCAATTATTCCTGCCGTGAAATTATCGCCGGCTCCGATTGTGCTTACCGGTTCAACTTTTTTTGATGGGAATGAAGCTGAAATATTGTGTGTTCTTAATGCTGTTGCTTCAGCCCCTGCTGTTACGATAAGCGCTTCAACGCCTGATTGGCTAACTTTCCGGAAAATCACATCAGGATTTGTTGTGTTGTATAATCTATAAAAATCAACTGTAGAGCCCTTTACTATTTTGGAAAGCAGAAAATTTTCTTCAACTTTTTTTCTGACATCTGCCATTTTGAAAGGGTCGGCTTCCCTTATGTTTGGGTCATAAATTGTCAGCACATTTTTATCGTGTGCCTGGTTTAAAAACAGCAAAAGGCTGTTGCGCCCTTCGTCGCGTATGGCATTGGTCGAGCCAAAGGTGATGATGTCATTGTTTGCAAGTTCGGGAAACCGTAGGGAAGGGGGTGTATTCCCCTTGTAAAACTGGTATTCGGCGTTGTTTTCTTCGCCGATAAAAGCAAGCGCGAGCCTCGAATTACCTTCAAAGCGTACAATATTGTCGCAGTTTACATTATTTTCTTTCAGAAATTTTATCGAAAGATCTCCTACGTGGTCATTGCCCATACGGGAAACAAATGTGACTGGCAGTCCTAACCTGCTAAGGGTAACAGCAGTGTTTAAAACGCTTCCGCCAACAACTGCACCGGTTGGATTGCCGTTCCGGAACATGATGTCGTAAGTTGTTTCTCCTATTGAGATTATTTTTCCCATATTACCGGTTGTAAAGTTCGTTCATTTTTTTTATGAATTGAAACGCCTCAATGGTTAATTGCCTTTTTCGAACGCGGAAAATCCAGTTTCCATCGGGGCTGCCCGGAATGTTCATCCTGGCTTCGCTGCCCTGTATCAGTAAATCCTGAATTGGAATGATTGCCCATTCAGCGCTCGATGACCAGATCATCCCGATGAAGCGTTCGGCAATATTGCCTTTTTGATTCAGCAAATATGGCCTGATCTTATTTTTTGTATGGTTGTCGAGGTTTTTCCACCATCCTGCAATGGTGTCGTTATCGTGGGTGCCTGTATAGGCTACATTCCGGCCATTGTAATTGTGAGGAAGGTGTTCATTTTTTTTATCCGACAGGAAAGCAAACTGAAGGACTTTCATACCTGGCAGCGCGAAATCGTCTCTAAGCTTTTCAACTTCGGGTGTAATTATGCCCAGGTCTTCGGCAATGAGAGGCAAATCACCTCGCTGGCATCTCAATAAATAAAGCATTTCGTATCCTCCGGCGGGCATCCATATGCCATTAATGGCGTTTTCTGCTTCGGAAGGAACTGCCCAAAACGATTCAAGCCCTCTGAAATGATCAATCCTTACGTAATTAAACATGTGCAGGTTAAAATTTATTCGGGCTATCCACCATTGATAATTTGTTTGTTTTAGTTTATCCCAGTTGAAAACAGGGTTGCCCCACAACTGGCCATCTTCACAGAAATAATCGGGGGGCACGCCGCCAACCAATTCTGGTTCGCCTTTATCGTCAAGCATAAAGAGGTGCTGGTTGCTCCACACATCCGAACTTTCATGGGACACATAAAGAGGCATGTCACCAATGATCTCAACGCCTTTATTGTTGGCAAAACCCTTTAACCTGAACCACTGTCTGAAAAACATGAACTGGAGAAAGTTATGGTATTCAATTTCACTGGAATATGCTTCTATATACTTTTTTATCGAATCGGGGTTTCGGAATGCCAGTTCACTTTCCCACTTATTCCAGTATAATCCACCGGTTTTTCCCCGGTGGGTTGTATAAAAAGAATAATCGGACAGCCACCACCCATGCTCGTTTTTAAAATGCTGAAATTCTTGTCTGAAAGGTTCATCCGCAAATTTTGAAAAGTTTAGCCATGCTTTTTCAAATATTATTTGTTTCCACAGCTTCACCTCACTGAAATCGATTTTTGATTTATTGAAACGTGGGGCCGACGACAAATCCATCTTTTCTAACAGCCCCCATTCATAAAGCATATCAGGAGAAATGTACAAAGGATCTCCGGCAAAGGCCGAAAAAGCAAGGTAGGGTGAGTTGCCTTTCCCATTAGGTCCAAGCGGAAGCAGCTGCCATAGCTTAACCGACGATGATTCAAGAAGTTCAACCAATTTGTACGCTTCCTTGCCCAGGTCGCCAATGCCGTATTTCGACGGGAGTGAACTTATATGGAACAATATCCCGTTTTTTCTTTCCGATTTCATGAATATCAATTGCAAAAATTGGCTCAAAAATAGGAAACTCTTTCGTGACTGCAAGTTTGGGTCGACAACTTTGCAAGTTGCCGTGTTCAACTTAAAAAGTTGAACTCCCGGGGACTGCAAGTTTTCAACTTGCATTGTTCAACTTGGAAAGTTGAACTCCCAAAAGTTAAACTCCATTCTGGCAAAAGGTAGGGTTTTATTTTGCTTAGAAGTATTAAAATTTGTTAAAGGAAGTAACAAATCGGAGGTATGTGCGTTATACTAGTGTAAATGAATTTTTCAAAAAGATTATTGTTGCAGTTTTTTACAGCAATAAAAGTAAATAGGTTTTTCATAAGTGAGTTAGGTTTAGTTAGATTTGTTAGGTTTGAAAAGGATAGGATTTTTTCTATCCTTTTTTTGTGAAATTCCAAATCCCAAAAAACAAATTCCAAATCACCGCCTACGCTACTCCCCAGCTGAAGCTTCGGCGGCACGCGGAAAGGCTACGGCGGACAAAGCAAATTCCAAATAGTTGAAAAGCAGAAGTCAGAAGTCAGAAGTCAAAAGACAGAAGTCAGTAGTCAAAAGACAGAAGTCAGTAGTCAAAAGACAGAAGTCAGAAGTCAAAAGACAGAAGTCAATAGTCAATAGTCAATAGTCAATAGTCAACATCAAGATCATCGACTGTCTTCGCCTGAAATAGGTTGACCGTTTTAAAAGGTTGACAAATATGAATACGAACAGTTTTTTTGATGAAAAGAGAAGAGCC
>JAFGEV010000207.1 GCA_016931385.1 Prolixibacteraceae bacterium | reverse complement strand
TTGAGTCTGAAATTTCCAAAGAGATGTTCAGAGCAAAATGAAGACAGTAAAAGCTATCGGATACAAATATTCTTTCAATTGACAACCATTTTCTTCACATACTGATTGCCGTTACTTATTACTTTTACAAAATACATACCTTTTAGGTGATTGGGGAGATCAAACTCGTGATGGTTTATGTTCTTAAAATTACATTCAAAAATGACTGAACCATGAATATTATAAATGGAAACCTTTGATTCTGCTGGTGCATTATTAATATCAAGGGAAAAGTGTCCGTTGTTTGGGTTTGGAAATACATTTATCCCCTGAGCCAGTGAGTTGAACACAGATTGCGTTTTGTCTTCCATGATTGTAAAGCTTTTTTCAGTAACCGTTACCGTTTCAGGTGCAGGATAACCTAAATCACAAAATGAAGCATCGGTAGTTATATAGGCATGTACATAACTGCCTGCAGCTGCTTGGAATCCTGGCATGAAATGAACCGACTGGCCGGCAATAAGTGTTGCTGATGATCCGCTCTGGAATTCAACAGTTGAGCCGCTGCCGGGCAGGGTAATGGTCGCATAGGCGTTGTAACATCGTGTATCGGTTGATTCAAGAGACAGTCCGCTAAGTGTAAGGTCAGAGGTTACCGGGCCGGGATCAAGCCCGGGTGTCCATTCATACGCTCCCATATCAATAGTGGTGTTCTGGATACGGTCTTCACCACGCAAATCATCAGGCTCACTATTGTATGAATTGTCTCCGGTATTCACACAGGGTGATTCGCCGTAAAGCCTGTAATCATTAGTGGCAGCATCAACAAACTGAGGATTATCATTGATACAATTGTTGATGATTGGGATTCCATTTCCTTCAACATCATTTGAATCATTAGAAAAACAACAATAGTTTAAAGTCACATCACTCCCGTTTGAAAAGTAAAAATCGTTACCCGAATCTCCTGCACTATTATCCCATACTATACAGTTATTTAGAGAGCCATAAGGAATAAAATTATAATTATATATCCCGCCACCGTAATGTATTGAAGAATTTTCTGTGAATGTACAATTAGTGATTGAGAGAGGTACGCCTGAATTATATAATCCACCACCGTACCATGTAGTAGAGTTTGAAGAAAGAATACAGTTTATCAGTTTCAGATAAGAATTATAAACCCTGTTGGAAATTCCACCCCCACTAAATACTGCTGTATTTGAATTTAAAGAACAATTGATAATTGTAGTTGATGATGATTGGTTATGTATTCCCCCTCCACTGGTTTGAGCCGTATTTAATGAAAATGAACAATTTTCTATAGAAGGATTGGTGCTATGTAAATTACAAATCCCTCCTCCCCATACTCCCGAATTAGATATGAATGTACATTCATTTATAATTGGAGAAGATGACTCCTCATAGTTACAAATGCCCCCCCCCATCTGAATGTGATGCAGTATTTGCATTGAAAGAGCAGCTGTTTATTATAGGTGAAGATGAATAATTATATATTCCACCTCCTGAGTAATACGCCCAATTTGAATAAAAATCACAATTGGATAAAAAGGGTGAAGAGAACAAATTATATATTCCTCCACCGATATCAGAAGAATTGTTTGATTTAAAAACACAATTTACTATAGTAGGGGAAGAATTAAATCTGTTTGAAATAGCAGCTCCATGATAAGCATGATTTGATGTAAAACAACAATTAGTTATTTGTGGAGAAGAAGTGTAGTTAGACATTCCTCCGCCTTCATAGATAGAACTACCGTTAAAAGCATTCCCTCCTGATACAGTAAAACCATCAAGCAAGGCTGTATTATCAAGTCCTAAACCATTGGGATGATGAAAAACATGGTAGCAGTTATCGGAACCGGTATTGCTTTGGTAACCGCCATTGGCAGCATCGAAAATATCATCCATGTTCAGGTCACCACTTAAAATTGTTTCATTTGCCTCGCCGTTTCCATAATTGCTTCTTTCGCTAATGGATGTTTCTTTCCCGGTAAAGCCGCCGTATATTGCCACTCCGTTTTTCATTTGGAATGCCTTGAAACGGTCACCGGTCCCGCCAACTTCTACCGAAGGATAATAAGTTCCTGCACCTACCCATATCTGGTAGTTGGAAGAAGCATTGTCAAGCGCGGTTTGCAAAGAAGTATAGGCATTAGTCCAGCTTGTCCCATCGTTATTACCAGTTGCCGAATGATCGACATAAAGGATTGTTTGTGCCTGGCTTTTAGTAATAAAAATCAAACAGAGGAATATTAATGGTAGAAATTTATTCACATTACTGGATTTAAACGGCAGAAGATTTATCACATTCATTTGCAGAAGAATAATTTTAGAGATATTTTTTTCATAAATATTAAAATACCTGGTGTGTGAATATAAAAAAGATTTTTTTAGTTAAAAAATTTAGTGAAGTTGTAATTATTCTTTCAATATGCTTACTTTTAAAAAGAAATAAAACTATTAATTATGATCCTGAATATTTCAACCTGGTGGGAAGCAATGGATACCTTGCAAAAAATTTACTGGTGCATTGCCGTTCCTTTTTCAGTTATGTTTTTAATACAGCTTATCCTGACCTTTGTTGGGGGCGACATGGATGGCGTTGAAGCAGGCGGAGACGCCGATGTGTCGGTTGATGGCGATACCGGAATTGACTTTCAGTTTTTGTCGATAAAAAACCTGATTGCATTTTTCACCATTTTTGGCTGGGTGGGTATCGTTTGCCTTAACAGTGGCCTTGGCCCTGTTATTTCCTCAGTTATTGCCACCGGATCGGGCCTGGTAATGATGCTGATTATGGCAACCATTATGTATTATATGAGCAAACTATCCGAGAGTGGTACATTAAACCTAAACAATGCAAAAGGAAAAGTTGGTACGGTTTACCTGACCATTCCCGAAAAGAGAAGCGGTATGGGGCAGGTTCAGATTAAAGTACAGGGTTTTCAAACCTTGGATGCCATGACCGATGGGGAAGCTCTTTCCACAGGAAGCATTGTTGAAGTTCTCGAAATTATTAACAATGAAATATTGCTGGTAAAAGCCAGTAGCAAATAAAACATTAACCTAAATAAACTAAACATTTATGGAAAACTACATTGTGATTATCCTTGCCGTTGCGGCATTTTTCGTGTTTATTTTAATTGTTTCTTTTTTCAGAAGATACAAACGTTGTCCTTCCGACCGGATTCTTGTAATTTATGGTAAAGTTGGTAAAGGGGCTGAAAAGGAATCTGTGTCTGCAAGATGTATTCATGGAGGGGCAGCTTTTATATGGCCTGTTATCCAGGATTATTCTTTCCTTGATTTAACCCCGATTTCTATCGAAATAAATCTGACCAACGCTTTGAGTAAACAAAACATCAGGGTTGATGTACCCTCACGTTTTACAGTTGGTATTTCAACCGAACCCGGCATAATGACCAATGCTGCCGAGCGCTTGCTTGGGCTTACACAAACCGATATCAGCAACCTTGCAAAAGATATTATTTTTGGTCAGTTGCGTTTGGTTGTGGCTACTATGGATATAGAAGAAATCAACAGCAACCGTGATAAGTTCCTGGCAGCCGTTTCGTCAAACGTTGAGGCTGAATTAAAGAAGATTGGCTTGAAACTGATCAACGTTAACGTTACCGATATTAACGATGAATCGGGTTATATCGAAGCTTTGGGGAAAGAAGCTGCGGCCAAGGCAATAAATGATGCCAAGAAAACCGTTGCCGAGAAAAACCGTGATGGTTCTATTGGTGAAGCCAACGCCCTGCAGGATCAGCGTGTACAGGTGGCAAGTGCCGATGCAACTGCTGTTGAAGGTGAAAACACGGCAAAAATTACCATTGCCAATTCGAATGCAATCCGCAGGGAGCAGGAAGCTGAAGCAGAAAGGAAAGCGGTAGCTGCCGAAAAAGTAACCCAGGCTAAAGCTTTGGAAGAAGCCTATGCTGCTGAAAGGGCTGCAGAAGATGCACGTGCCGAAAGAGACCGTTCTTCCCAAAAGGCCGATATTGTAATTCCGGCAATGATTGATAAGGAAAAGATTGAGATTGCCGCAGAAGCCATTGCTGAACAAACCCGCCGGCACGCGAAAGGTGAGGCCGATGCCATTTACATGAAAATGGAAGCCGAAGCAAAAGGTATTCTGGAGATACTCAGTAAACAAGCCGATGGTTTTAAACAACTTGTTGGTGCAGCAAAAGATCCGAACAGCGCAGTAATGATGATGATTGCTGACAAATTGCCCGAGTTGGTTAAAACACAGGTTGAAGCCATTAAAAACCTTAAAATTGATAAAATCACTGTATGGGATACCATGGGAAGCGGTAAAGATGGCAAGTCGCCTGCAACTGCAAATTTCCTTTCAGGTATGTTGGGCTCAATACCGCCAATGGAAGAATTGTTTAAAATGGCAGGTATGGAATTGCCCGATTATTTAAAAGGTAAAAAGAAAGAACCTGAAGAGCCTCAGGATGCCGTTGAGGTTAAAGATGAAGAAAAGGAATAGAAATAATTCAAGGGCTGTCGGAAGACAGCCTTTTTAAATTTTCACAGTTTTTATGAGCCATAAATTTTCCCTTGATAAATTTGAAAAAATACCAATCATTGGCATTCTTCGAAATTTTTCTGATGATGTCATCAAAAACATTGCCCGTGAATATTTCAGGGCTGGTTTAACAACCCTCGAAATAACCATGAATTCACCAAATGCCGAACCAATGATTTCTTTTCTTTCCAAAGAATACCCTGGAATGAACATTGGTGCAGGTACGGTTTGCGAAATGTCCGACTTATTCAAAGCCCTCGATGCAGGGGCTTCGTTCATTGTTACACCAATTTTAAATGATGAAGTAATTTCATTTTGTGTAAACAATAACATCCCGGTTTTCCCGGGAGCTTTCACACCTACTGAAATTTATAAGGCCTGGAAACTGGGAGCATCGGCTGTAAAGATTTTTCCGGCTGCCATGTTTGGGCCTGCTTATGTAAAGGAAATCAAAGGGCCCCTGAACGATATAAAATTGTTACCTACCGGAGGGGTGTCGCTTTCAAACATTGAAGAGTTTTTCAGGAATGGAGCCACTGGTGTTGGTATGGGTGGAACATTGTTTGAAAAGGAATTAATTGACAAAAGCGACTATCAAGGATTATACAAGCACTTTCAAAAATATGTTCAAGCCATAAAAAGCATTTTGTCAGTTTGAGAAATGTAAGCAGTGAATTCTGTCAATTTTAAAGGTGTTTTTTTATCTTTACTTAAATTTAAACCTAACTCTATGATTACTCCTTATAAACGTGTCCTGTTAAAACTCTCAGGCGAATCGCTCATGGGCAAAGAATGCTATGGTATCGATGCCGAAAAACTCGAAATATATGCCCGGCAAATAAAAGAAGCCATGGAAATGGGCGTTCAGGTTGCAGTTGTTATTGGCGGGGGCAATATTTTCAGGGGATTGAGCGGTGCGACTAAAGGGTTCGACAGGGTTAAAGGCGACCAGATGGGGATGCTTGCCACTGTGATAAACAGCCTTGCACTGCAGTCGTCGCTCGAGGCCATTAGCATGACGGCACGTACCTACACAGCAATACGTATGGAACCCATTGGGGAATTATACACAAAGCGTAAAGCCATTGAGGCGCTTAACCTGAACGAGGTGGTTATCATTGCCGCCGGCACAGGTAACCCATTTTTTACAACCGATACCGCTTCGGCATTGCGTGCAATCGAGATTGAAGCCGATGCCATGCTGAAAGGTACAAGGGTAGATGGGGTGTATGATGATGATCCCGAAAAAAACCCAAACGCCAGAAAATTTGATAAAATAACCTACGACGAGGTATACAAACGGGGTTTAAAAGTGATGGATCTTACAGCCACAGCCCTGTGTAAGGAAAACAAAATGCCAATAGTAGTGTTCGATATGGATACAAAAGGGAACCTCGCAAAAGTACTTTCAGGAAAGGAAATTGGGACTTTGGTGTATCAAAAGTAAATAAGTGATAAGCTAAAAGGTAAATAGGCAGAAGGCAGAATTTTAGGAAGAACCTGATAATGAATTCTTTTCTTTATTCGCCTTTTTGATATATATATCCAGCGCTACAATAATTGCAGTGAATCCCCAAAAAGGTACGGATGCTTTATCGGTATCGAGAAAATTATTGAAAATACCGTGAAAATAATAGGTAGTTAATCCGAGAATTGATGAAATTAGAAGTGTTTTTAACCTTTTATCATCAGTTGCTGAATAGGCCTTTATGCCTGTATATAAAACAACTAAAATGATTAAAACAAAACTTAATGAGCCAATGAAACCGCTTTCGGCAAGCGCGCCCAGGTATTCGCTGTGGGCATTGCCCCCGTCGCCTGAGTTGGTACTGATAATTGTACGCTGGCGGGTAAGTTGGTACGGGGCATAGTTGAAAGCATAAGTGCCGGGTCCCCAGCCAAGAACAGGTTTTTCCTTAAATAATGCAATTGCACAATTCCATCGGTTGAACCGTTCAAGGTTCGAAGCATCGGTTGTGATGTTGGTCATCGAGGTGAAATGGTCCATCAGGTTCGACGATGAATCCTGCGAATTTCGCTCAAGCCTTTCGAGTATTTGCTGTTGAAATGTAAAGGTTATCAACAAAAGGGCAGCCAAAGTAAAGAACAGGTGTTTGAATTTAATTTTCAATTTCATCAACAACCATACACCGCCCGAGAAAAACAGGCTTAACCATGCGGCCCGTGAGAATGAAAAAACCTCGGCAATAATAAAAAGCCCCAGAAGCGCTATTAGCCAGAACCTGTATTTTTTTTCAAACCAACCTCCAAAAGCAAAGCCGGCCAGGATGGGAATGAACATGGCCAATACTGCGCCATACGATGTGTGGTCGTTAAAAAACGGGCACATAACCCAGTGCGCGGCGTTATCGTTGGTAATCCCGTATTTTACATGCCTGAGCAGGGTGTAAAAGATAATGGGTACAAAGGCAATGGTAAAAAAGAGGATAAATTTTTCAATATTTTTTTGTTTATTGAAAAGGAAAGCCAGCAGGAACACGAATACCGTAATAAACCATACGCGTGTTAACCAGTATTTTACCGACACCACTGGTAAGGTGCTGGTAACCGATGTCAGCGCCATCCATGCAAGATAAAAATAAATAACAATGGCAACGGGGTGTTTCGTGATGTTCCGGTCGATCCGTTTACCTGCTGCCTGTGCTATTAAAAAAACAATCAGAATACCCAAAAGGAGGGGTTCGGTGGGCATGTGCAGATCGAAGGGCAGGTTGTAAGCCAACTGGCTCAGGGGTACCGAAACAGGCGTGAACAGTACTACCAGCCAGATAAGTTTATCGTAAACATAAAAGGCTGTGAGCAGCACCATCAGTATCACTGGGATAGCAACTCCCATCAAGGTGTCTTTTTTTAAAACCAGGAAGGCATTCCCCAGGATAAAGGCAATCGAAACAGCATAAAAAAAGATATACTTTAACCAGCTATCGGGAATGATGTTGTTATTTTGCCGTACTTCTTCCACGGAAATAGTCGATCATTAAAACGGTAACTACTGATGCTGAAAATGCAGCAAGTGTTGAAAGAAAAACAATTAACCACCTAACAGGGTATGATTTTTTATCAGCGGGGAAAGGGCTTTCAACAACAATGCCATAGGTGATTTTTTTTGTGCCATGGCTCATTCCCCAGTCGTACTGGTTTTTTAACGAGTCGGCAACCATCTGTAAATGGGTTAACTGATGCTCCAGCAGATGGAACTCAATCCCTTTTTCTCCAAGGTTCTCAAGCATTTCTTCGGCAGGTTTTGTATTGCCTTTGCGCGCGGCAGCATCCATGAGTCCCACGGTTGCCGCTTCAACCTGCGAAGGATAATCGAGCAATTTATGATCCAAGCTTAACTTTACTAAATGTGCCTTTATCGAGTCGATCTCATTTTTTTTGATCTGAAGATCATGCTTTGCGATTTCGGCTACTTCGAGGTATTTAATCGAATGTTGGTACTGAAGGTGCTGGTTGTAATACAATATGAGCGAGTCGACCATATCGGAAGCACGTTGGGGGTTCTCGTCCAGAACTTTAATCTCGACAGTTTCAAATTCGGTCTTTTTAAAACTGATGTTCTTATCGTATTCGTAAAGGATGTATGTTTGATAAAGCGGGTCGTTTCGGTCGATTTTATAAACCTTGTCGAGCTGGAAAGCATCGATCAACCTGAACCGGATATCGTTCGAACGGATGTTTTCCAAAAGTTGCTCACTCTCCGATTCTTCACTGTAAACCTGCATATTTACCGGGTATAACTTGCCGGTTGATTTGAATTTTGGTTTAATAAAGATCTTTGATGAAAAAATCACCGAAAGAATAATTGCGATCAAAGAAACGATGATAATATGTATCTTCCATTTCCAAAGCGCTCGCAGAATGCGTTCATTGTTAAAAAAATTTTCCATAAGATGCGTTAATCGTTAGTCTCTTACTTCAACGGTATTTTTGTCATTTTATTATTTCTGAAAAAGTGGCTTTTAAAATTTCAGCCTTCTTATTTGGCAATAATCAAAAAGTAGTTCTTTTTTCCTTTTTGGATTAACAGATATTTGTCTGATATCAAGTCGTTTGAGTATATGGTTAGCTCCTGGTTACTGATTTTTTCCTTATTTATACTTAATCCGTTCGCCTGTAGCGTACGCCTGAGTTCGCCTTTTGAAGGGAAAATCTCAGTTTTTTCAGCCAGTAGCCCGATTACATGAATACCTTTTTCAAATTCTTCTTTTGAAACAGAGTATTGGGGTACTCCCTCGAATACCGAAAGGAAAGTGCGTTCGTCCATTCTGCGAAGTTGCTCGGCTGTACCTTTTCCAAACAAGACCTGCGATGCTTCAATCGCGGCATCGAGCTCTTCCTTCGAATGCACCATCGTGGTTACTTCTTCGGCCAGTTTCCGTTGGAGAAGCCGCTCGTGTGGCGCTTCACGGTGTTGTACAATAAGGCCCTCAATATCTTCCTTCGGCATAAGGGTAAACACTTTGATGAACTTTTCAGCATCATCGTCGGAAGTATTGAGCCAGAATTGGTAAAACGCGTAAGGCGATGTGCGGTTGGGATCGAGCCAGACATTGCCATGCTCGGTTTTCCCGAATTTACCCCCATCAGCCTTGGTTATAAGCGGTATGGTTAGCGCAAAGGCATCGCTGCCATTTTTACGCCTGATAAGCTCAGTACCGGTAGTAATGTTTCCCCATTGGTCGGAACCGCCCATTTGAAGTTTACAGTCCTTATTCATGTTGAGCCAGTAAAAATCGTAGGCCTGTACCAACTGATACGAGAACTCGGTAAACGACATGCCCACCTTCGCTTCACTTCCAAGCCGCTTTTTTACCGATTCTTTCGACATCATGTAATTTACGGTTAGATGTTTGCCAATGTCGCGAATGAATTCAAGGAAAGAGTATTCTTTCATCCAGTCGTAATTGTTGACCATTTCGGCTGAATTTCCGTCCTTGGAATTAAAATCGAGGAATTTTGAAAGTTGTGTTTTAATACCCTCGAGGTTTTTGCTCAGGATTTCTTCGGTCAGCAGGTTACGTTCCTGCGATTTACCCGAGGGGTCCCCAATCATACCTGTTGCACCTCCAACCAGCGCTATGGGTTTGTGCCCTGCAAGCTGGAAACGTTTGAGGAGCATAATCTGGGCAAAACTACCAACATGCAATGAATCGGCAGTTGGGTCGAAACCAATGTAGGCCGTTGTACATTCTTTGGCAAGTTGTTCTTCGGTGCCGGGCATCATGTCGTGGATCATGCCCCTCCATTTCAGGTCTTCTATAAAATTCATATTAAATCCTTTTTGAATGGCCTATCGGCAATTGCAAACCGTTTATAAATCAATGGCCGACAAAAGTACAAAAATAAAGTATTTACGAAAAGGAATTTTCAGGGCGGGGAGGATTTAAAAATGGGGGACACTGCACCCCGTTTTTGGGCATATTGAAAAAATGGGGAAAGTGATCCAACTATTGCCCGATCCTCAAAAAGGGAAGGAACACTTCCACTAATCAAGGAAGGTATATTTTGAATGGGCAATAAATACCCCTAACATTTCGTATTCAAATTTAGAACAGCTTTAGTATTGACGAAACCCTTACGCACCTTCAACGAATTTGCTTAAACAATCACACCACCTTGCCCGGAGTTGTTTGCCTGCTTTTCTTTTGATTTTTATCATCGGGTTCGGCGCTTTTGTCATTATCCATTTTTTCTTCTTTTTCCCCGTTTTCTTCGTCTTCTTCCGTATCTTTTTTGCCTTTAATATCTTCATAAAGATTTTTCAGAAAGGGAAAACTGTAAACAGCCACGTTTCTCATGGGTGTATAAAGCTTCGATTCCTGGATAGGTTTTTCGGGGATGATGGGCAATGCTTCATCCAGCCTCTCGACAAGTACGAAAAAAATACCAAGTAAAAATGCAGTTTTAAAAACCGAGAAAACCAAGCCAGCTATTCGGTTTATTGCGCTCAACTGAATGGTTTCAACCGCTTTTTCAATGGCCTTGGCAATTATGTGGATTACAATGACAATTATTGCAAGGGTGACAACAAATGCAACAATATCGATGTATTCGAAATGAATATTTAAACGTTTTACCAGAAAAACTTCTGTTGCATGTGAGAATTTTATTGCCCCCCATACACCCAGGATTAATGCCAGTAAAGATGCAAATTCATAAATAAACCCTTTTTTTGCCCCTCCAATTGCTGAAAAGATTAAAAGAATAATGATAATGAAATCAATGTAATTCATGGCTTTAAATTTTGGTTTGAACAAAAATAGGGCATATGAATAAAAAGAAAGGGGAATTTCGCCTATTTTTTTATTATTTTCACCTATAAAAATAACCGCATGATCCGATTATTTAACCGGAATATCCAGAAATTATTCACCCTTCGGTATAAGAAGTTTGAATTTTTCAGCAAATATCCTGAAAAGCAACAATCCTTGGTTTTAAAGGAATTAATCCGCACGGCAAAGAGGACTGAGTGGGGCAAACTTCATAATTATAAAAAAATATCTTCCCACCAGGATTTTGCTAGTACAGTACCAATTAACGACTATGAGTCGTTAAAAAGCTGGATAGAACGAATGATAGCCGGTGAACGGAATATCCTTTGGCCTGGGCAGGTCAGGTGGTTTGCCAAATCGTCGGGCACAACCAACGATAAAAGCAAGTTTATACCGGTTAGCGATGAGTCGTTGCGAAAATGCCACTACAAGGCAACCCTCGATGTGTTTGCATTATTTTTAAAGAATAATCCCGACAATGAATTTTTAAAGGGGAAAAACCTTACCATTGGCGGGAGCCACAGAATAAGCAGCCTGAGCAAGAAAACCCGCACGGGCGACCTCTCAGCAGTCCTCTTGCAGAACCTTCCACTTATTTCGCGCTTTAAAAATGCCCCGACCAATGAAATTGCCCTGATCCCTGATTTTGAAGAAAAGATCGAAAAAATTGTCAGGTCGACCATAAATGAAAACATAACCAGCCTTACAGGTGTGCCCTCGTGGTTTCTTGTTTTGATAAAAAGGGTATTGGAAGTGACCGGCAAAGAGAACCTTCTGGAAGTATGGCCAAATCTTGAAGTGTTTGTGCACGGGGGCATCAATTTCGACCCATATCGCGAACAATACAAAAAACTGATCCCTAAAGAGAACATGCACTACATTAATACTTACAATGCTTCCGAAGGTTTCTTCGGCATACAGGACAACCCTGAAACTGATGATATGCTTTTAATGCTCGATTACGATATATATTACGAGTTTATCGACATGGAACATTTTTTCGACAACAACAGGAAGGCCATTCCATTACATGAAGTCAAAACAGGGGTGAATTATGCAATGGTGATATCGACCAACGGCGGTTTATGGCGATATGTTATTGGCGATACTGTTGTGTTTACATCAACCTATCCTTTCAAGATTAAAATTTCGGGAAGGACGAAGCATTATATCAATGCTTTTGGAGAGGAACTGATTGTTGACAATGCCGAAAAAGGTTTAAAAAAAGCCTGTGAACAAACCGGCGCCATAGTTAATGAGTACACAGCCGGGCCGGTTTTCATGGACAGCGACCATAAAGGGGCTCACCAGTGGATCATCGAGTTTGAGAAAGCCCCCGACGACCTGAATTTATTTGTTTTTTCGCTTGACAAGGCGCTACAGGATCTTAATTCCGACTATGAGGCCAAAAGGTATAAAAACATAACCCTTGAACTTCCCAAAATAGAGGTTGTACCTTCGGGAACGTTTTATAAATGGATGAAAACCAGGGGAAAAGTTGGCGGGCAAAACAAAATCCCCCGGCTGGCAAACAACCGCGAATACCTCGACCCGTTATTAAAACTAATTGAAAACGGATGATTTGTATAGAATATATTGTATAGAAAAAGTTTACTTTTCATTAAAAGATAAATCGCAAAGAAAACACACAAAAACGTGCCATTTTAGTATCTTAGTGAAATAATTAACAAACAAAAAAACGTAAACATGCATATCGCAGTAGCAGGAAATATTGGTGCAGGAAAAACCACGCTTACAACCATGCTTGCCAAACATTACAACTGGGTTCCCAATTACGAAACAGTTGATGAAAACCCATATTTAAACGATTTTTACAACGATATGCAGCGTTGGTCGTTTAACCTCCAGGTTTATTTTTTGAATGCCCGTTTCAAACAAATTGTTGACATTCGAAATTCGGGTGAAGATGTTATTCAGGACAGGACCATTTTTGAAGATGCTGAAATATTTGCGCCTAACCTTCACGATATGGGGCTGATGTCGACTCGCGATTTCGAAAACTATAAAGCTCTTTACGATTTAATGGTCGGGCTAATACAGGCCCCCGATTTGCTTATTTATCTCAGGGCCTCGGTACCCACACTGGTTAACCAGATTCAGCTCAGGGGAAGGGAATACGAAGAATCTATAAGGCTCGATTATCTGAAAATGCTTAACGAAAGGTACGAATTATGGATAAGCCGGTATACCGATAGCAAACTGCTTATTTTTAATGTCGACAACCTCGATTTTCAGAATAATCCCGAAGACCTGAGCAAAATGATCGATAAAATTGATGCCCAGCTACACGGTTTATTTTAGTTGTTGATTAGAAGTTTCTACCCAAATCAGCAACCACATTTTTAAGTATTTATTTTGATGGAAAGAAAATTAGAACAATTTGAGCGTTTGCTATTTATTATGGACGAATTAAGGGAAAAGTGTCCATGGGACCGGGAGCAAACACTCGAAAGCTTAAGGCATTTAACCATAGAAGAAACCTATGAACTGGGTGATGCCATTTTAAAAAACGACCTTAATGAACTAAAAAAGGAACTGGGCGATTTGATGCTTCATATCGTATTTTATTCAAAAATTGCCGATGAGAAAGGCGCTTTCAATATTGCCGATGTGCTTGAATCGATTTGCGATAAACTAATATTCAGGCACCCCCATGTTTTTGGCGAAACAAAAGTGAAGGATGCCCAAAATGTTGCCGAAAACTGGGAAGCCCTAAAGCTTAAAGAGAAAGGCCGTAAAAAAAGGGTGCTCGAAGGGGTTCCACCATCATTGCCTGCCATGGTAAAAGCAAATCGGATTCAGGATAAAGCGCGAGGTGTAGGTTTCGACTGGGAAATACGAGAACAGGTTTGGGAAAAGGTGAAAGAAGAATTTTCGGAGTTCGAAGCTGAAATGAAATTGGCAAACAAGGACGATATGGAAAAAGAATTTGGCGACCTCCTTTTTTCACTCGTTAATGCTGCCCGCCTCTATAAAATCGACCCTGAGGCTGCACTTGAGCGGACAAACCTGAAATTCATCAGAAGGTTCAATTACCTTGAAGAAAAGACCATTGTAAAGGGTAAATCGTTATTCGATATGAGCCTTGCCGAAATGGACGAAATTTGGGAAGAAGCCAAAAAATTCGATCAGAAGTAATAATGAATTTCTTCATAAAAATAATTGTCACAATATTTCTTGCACTTCCATTTTCAGCTTCCTTTGGTGCAGAAAGAGATACCTCGGTTGTTTGCAAAGTAATTCAGCATGGCTTGAACGATACCTGGAAACTCGCAGCATCACCTTTAAAATGGGATGCAACAGAATGGGCGCTGGCCGGGGGTGTAGGCATTGCAACTGCTGCCCTTATAACCTGGGGCGACCAACCGGTATATAAATTCTCGAATACCCTTCACTCAGAAACACTCGATGTTGTTGCGCTGCTTTCCGAACCCGGGGGGCACATTTACCCGATAGCTGCATCGTGTGGAATGATGATATACGGGTTGCTGGGTAAAAATAATTATGCCCTCGAAACGGCGCTTATTGCTGGTGAAAGTTATTTGCTTACGGGCTTTATTACCCAGTGTGTAAAATCGACAACCGGCAGGGCCCGCCCAAACAATTCAGGAACAACGAATCCTCATCATTGGGAAGGTCCGTTTTTTAAAGGCAATTCATTCTTCTCGGGACATACTTCAACCGCTTTTTCAGTGGCTTCAGTATTTGCATACAGGTATCGTGAAACAACATGGGTGCCCGTTGTTTCTTATACAATGGCTACCTTATGTGGCTTACAACGCATTTACAGTAACCGGCACTGGGCAAGCGATGTGTTGTTGGGCGCTGCCGTGGGAACAGCCACCGGTCTTTTCCTTTGCAGGCAATGGGAAAATTCATCAATCAGGTTTTATCCGGTTGTTACAACTGAATATTCTCAGTTTACACTGGTTATTCCTATTAAGTGATAAACATTTATTCAACTTTTTGAAACATACTGTGGTTATTAAACCTGAATAATTCACTATTTTGGGATCATAAAAGAAATAGCCATGGAAAAATCAAAGAAAATTCTAAAACTTTTTTTCGTTATTTTCGGATTTGTACAAGTGATAAACGCGCAGGATGCCTTCCCTTCTTTTGTTAACCAAACCATGTTCAATATCGATAAACTGGCAACCGATGTCAAATATGCCAACTCGCTGAATAATGGCAATTATATTGATGGTACGCCATATTTTAACTCAGAATTTGAAAACAGTACTTTTTTTCTTAAAGGATATAGCCCTGTGCAGGCTGAAACTAAACTGAACATGTTTGAAAACCGTTTTGAATATATGCGGGGCGAACAGGTTTATTATGTGGACCCGGCCTTGGTCGACAGCATTGTTTTCAAGAATAAAACCTACATCTACCGCGATGTTGAATACGATGGCCTGATTAAGCAACGTCTGGTCGAAAAAATTGCCCTGACCAATAATTATGAATTGTGCAGGGTTACTGCCGTGGTTTTTAAACCTGAAGTGAAAGCCGGGGGATATATCGATCCGGAGCCGGCTAAATTTGAGTGGGAAGAACCGGTTTATTTGCTTGGGATTAACGATATGAATATCACACTTACCAATTTTTCTAAAGTCTACAAAGCTTTTCCTGGGAAGAAAAACAGTATTAAAAAGTTTATCAGGTCGAACCAGATCAAAAAGGACGATGAAGAAGGCCTGGTAAAGCTGCTTGAATATATCACCGGTAATTAGATTGGACTTAGGAATGTAGGGTTTCAATTGCATCGAACGGAACGGATGCCTTTTGAAAATACCTTATAAGAACAGGCTCCCTTTTCCGTCTGAAGGATGGCCGTCACTTATACAAACATTCTACCGCGGCCGGCTTTGGTATTATGCCGTTTATCCCCGGGCAGATATTTCGCAAGCTCAATTTCTGCCCGGGGTTATTGTTATTCAATCCCTCCGGGATTGCTAGAGTAATATGTCATGCCAGCTTTTTAGAATCCATCAATGATTATTTATCGATGCATAATCAAAGAGCCCTGAAAGGGCTTAACAGCAATAGCCGGGGGTGAAACCCCCGGTAAAGGTAACCAGGCAGAAAACCGTTCGATCTGCCGGCCAGGTTAACAGGGATACAATTGCATCGAACGGAAGTGATGCCTGTCACACCTTAAAAGAACAGGCTCCCTTTCCGTCCGAAGGGTGGCCGTACCTTTTACAAACAT
>JAFGEV010000206.1 GCA_016931385.1 Prolixibacteraceae bacterium | reverse complement strand
GTAATGTAGCCCACAACATCCGATACAATCCCTGTTTGGTTCAGCAAGTCTTTTACCCTTTTACTTTCTTTCTTCAGCCCTACAATGGCTAATCTTTTTGGCCTCCTTGTTCCCAGTATAAACGGGCCTTTAGCTATAAAGTGGAGCAATAACCTGATTACAAAAACAACAATAATTGAAAGGGCTGTCCCTATCAGGATAATTGCCCTTGAAAAACGGGCGCTGTTTGGCAACATCGAGTAGATTATCAGGATAAACAAAGTACCAAAAACAATTCCCCTAAGGATTTTAAAAAGGTTTACGGGCTTCTCGTACCCCCCTGAATAATAAACACCAACCAGCCATGCAATTAAATAAGCCGGAAAAACCAGAAATAATAGTTCGGGCGGATAGTAACCGGGTTCGTACCTGTATGCCTCCCAATTAGGTAGAATCAAAAAGAAAGCCAGCCAAACAATCAGAAAATCGAGCAATGGCAGCCACAAACCTTTTATCAGCCTTGCTCCTGTTGCAAGGGCAGCCCTGAAATAAATGGCCAGATGAATAAAAAATGAGAACCAGCCTGCATATTGCTTCGAGAAATGTTTGCGGGCAAAAATGATCATCGCGTTGTAAAACATGCGCACGTAATTGAGGCTTCCTTTTTTGGTGCTCTCGCCCTTGTAATGAATAATGGTTGTGCCCGGGTAATAATAGTTTTTATATCCCGATTTAGTGATACGGTACGATAAGTCGATATCTTCGCCATACATAAAAAAAGTTTCATCGAGCAAACCAGCCTTCTCCAGGGCTTCTTTTCGCATCAGCATAAATGCGCCAGCCAATACATCAACTTCATGAATTTGATTTTCATCGAGGTAAGAAAGATGATAACGGCCAAAAACCTTAGATTTTGGGAAAACTGACGACAGCCCGAAAACCTTGTGGAAAGCAACCCATGGAGTTGGCAATCCCCTTTTTGATTCTGGAAGGAACCTGCCTTTACCATCAATCATTTTCACGCCAAGCCCGCCTGCATCAGGATTTTCGTCCATAAAGGCAAGCACTTTCCCGAAGGTCTGTTCTTCAACAACAGTATCGGGGTTTAACAAAAGAATGTATTCTCCTGCAGCCTTGCGAATAGCCTGGTTGTTGGCCCTGGCGAAACCAAGGTTTTTTTTGTTCAGAATCAGGTTAACTTCTGGAAATTTGTGAATCAACATGCCTGCCGAACCATCAACCGAATTGTTATCGACAACAAAAATCTCTGCATCAATATTCCTGCAGGCTTTCTGTACCGAGTGAAGGCATTGCTCAAGAAAATGCTTCACGTTGTAATTTACTATTATAACCGATAGTTTCATTCTTGTTACTGGTCTCTGGTCACTGGTCCCTGGCTTTGCCTGCCATAGCTTTAGCGAAGGCATATCTCTGGCTTGCCTGCCGTATATAATTTTCATTTTACCTTTTCCAGAACGATTTTTTCTTTCGGGGTTCTTCCATTATCTGCCCTCCCTCCTCGGGGTGCAGCATGTGGTAAATTTCACCCCACGAGGGCAAACCCCCAATGTTCCTATCATCGATGTAACATTCACAATCGATCTTTCTGCTTATTGTTTCATCAATTTCCTGCCCCGGATAATCGCTGTTCACAGCATAAAATTCCAGTCCGTTTTCACGGCAAAAATCAACTGCCTCATCAAGGTACCTCCCCGAGCGGTAAGTCCACAATACCAGCAAGTGGCCCTTTTCCTGCAGCATTTTCAGGGTTTGAAAAGCAAAAGGCCTCACCTTTCCAATAGAAGGATATTTGTGCTCAACAATGGTTCCGTCAAAATCAACTGCAATCTTCATTATATAATGTCATTTTATTGTATCGAAATAATTTAACCTGTTCACAATTGAACGGCCAAGGGTTATTTCATCGGTATACTCAATTTCGCCGCCAACCGACACTCCCCTGGCAATGGTTGTTAGTTTTACATCAATATTCTTCAGCTTCTTGTAAATATAGAAGTTGGTCGTATCACCCTCCATGGTAGTGCTCAGTGCAAGTATTACTTCAACAATGTCACCGGTTTTTACCCTTTCTATTAACGAATCTATTTCCAGATTATTGGGGCCTACCCCGTCCATGGGCGATATTATACCGCCCAGCACGTGATACAGCCCATTGTACTGATGCGTGTTTTCAATGGCCATCACATCGCGTATGTTTTCAACCACACAAATGAAGTTGTGGTCGCGGACAGGGTTGGCACAAATAGAACAAATTTCGGTATCGGAAATATTGTGACAAACCTTGCAATGTTTGATTTCCCTCTTCAATTGGATGATGGCATTGCCGAATTCCTCTACTTCGCCCTGTTCGCAACGTAAAAGGTGTAAAACCAAACGCAGGGCTGTTTTTCGTCCTATGCCCGGTAGCCTGGCAAATTGCTCAACGGCATTTTCAAGCAATTTCGATGGAAAACGTTCGTGTAACATTCTTACTTATTTATCCACTCAAAGGAAAAAAAATAAAGCAGAAAAAGCAAAACAGTGAAAACAAAAACAACGGGATGGCAAACATTGAAACAGATGGTATTTAAATAAATCACAAAAATCCAATAAAGCCCCGTAATTTCCTTACAAAAAATCTTCGGAAATCATAGTATCCGTCACTTTTTTGGATTAACACTACTGTATTCGGAAATAAAAATTTATTGATGTACATTTGGGAAAGCCTGTTAAAACATTCGGAACAAATGAAGAAAGAAAAAATCCTTTTATCGATAATATTCATTCTTGTTTCATTCAGCCCATTGTTTTCGAGCAACGAAACCGGGAAGCTTTTAAAGGAACTCGACAAATACCTATCAGAAAGGCAACTTTATTTTGAACAGAAAATGCAGCTTATCGAATCGTTGACCCGAGAGCTGGAATTGGCCGAAGAATCGGGAAACATACTTTATGCATATGAACGTTGCAATAAACTGATTGATGAATATGAATCATTCTCATACGATTCGGCATTTGTTTACGTTAACAGGCTGAACCGGTTGGCAATGAAGTCGGGAGATGATGGAAAGATCGCTTATTCAAAAGTTAAAATGGGTTTTTCACTGCTATCATCAGGTTTGTTTAAAGAATCGCTTGATACGCTCAACAGCGTTAAAACAAAAAACCTCCCCCGTGAACAAACGATCGAATTTTTTAACGTGATTGCGCGAACATACTACGACCTTGCTGACTACGACAATGATGAATACTTTGCCAGCCAATACCGTCGTATTGGGACTGCCTATCTCGATTCTGCCATTTCGCTTCTTAAAGAAAACACGGGCGATTACTGGGCAGCCATGGGTTTACGACGCATGAAAGTTGAAGATTACGAAGGTTCGGCCGATGCTTTCAACTTTCTCATTTCCAAATTCAACATTTCAGACCACACGTACGCCATTGCCACTTCGAGCCTTGGATACCTTTACGGGTTACTAGGCCGGGAAAACGAAGCCATCGACATGTTGATCAGGGCTGCCATTGCCGACATCAAATCATCGGTAAAAGAGACCGTTGCCCTGCGAAATCTGGCGGTGCACCTTTTCAACCAGGGCGACATTAACCGTGCATACCGTTACATAAAAATTGCACTCGACGATGCAACCGAATTTAACGCCCGTCACCGTAAAGTCGAGGTCGGTTCAGTACTTCCAATTATCGAGGGTGAAAGGCTCGCCACTGTTGAAAAACAACGAAAGCAACTGCTCAATTACTCGTTGGTTGTATCGATGTTATCAATATTGGTCATTTCGTTTTTCGTGATCATTTTTTTCCAGTTCCGAAAACTAAACAACGTTAAAAAGATTCTGCAAAAAACCAACGAAAGCCTGCGCGAAATGAACAATAACCTCCGCGAGGCAAATAAAATTAAAGAAGAATACATTGGCTATTTTTTTAATGTCACTTCTGATTACATTGAGCGGATTGAGGCATTTCAGAAAACCATTCACCGCAAAATCATTTCCAGGCAGTTTTCCGATCTCGATAACATCATTAAAAATGCCGATTTAAAAAAGGAACGCGAAAACCT
>JAFGEV010000205.1 GCA_016931385.1 Prolixibacteraceae bacterium | reverse complement strand
TTGGAGCAGGCCGAAATGATGAAGCTCGAAAATTGTATTATCCACTTCGATGTGATCGATGCCTTGTTCAGACAGGCACAAGGCGACAAATCGCCAAAACCTTTTAAAGAAAATGATTTGCCAGGTATTCTTTTTGCAGCCGATTACGATCTGGGGGCAAATGGATATGCATACTTCGATACCGATACTGCAAATTACAGGGTTTCGACCCAAAATCATACCGGTTGGAACAACGGGCGGAGCTATCGCAACGACGGTGTAGATATTGAGCAGTGTACTGATGCAATCAGCAATGGCTTTAACGTTGGCTGGACAGAAAATGGGGAATGGCTGAATTATACCGTAAACGCGCAGGAAACAGGTACGTATACTGTCGTCCTCAGGTATAAACTTGAGGGAAGTGTTTCCCTGCAAGTTGATGGAGAAAATTTTGAAGCGTTAATACTTCCTTTCACTGATGAATGGGCGAATGCTGATATGGGCGAAATTGCACTTGAGAGTGGAATCCATCAGGTAAAACTGAAAATCGTTGAAGGAGGGATAAAACTAAATTACCTTGAATTCAAACAATAATACTAACCCCAGCCTAAAGGCTGGGGGATACTGAATCTCAGATATTGACCCGGGCTTTAGCCCATTATACTTTCTTTAGAAAGACTATTTATAAATCTATATATAACAATTCAATGAACCATATAAAATTAGTTTTCTTATCCCTTTTACTATTTATTAGCATCTTAGGAAATTCACTGGAAGGATTTTTACATGCTGAAGGCAAAAACATCGTTAACGGACAAGGCGAAAATGTACTTCTCAGGGGCATAGGCCTTGGAGGGTGGATGCTTCAGGAAGGATATTTGCTTGAAATGTCGGGTTTTGCAAATCCTCAGCACGAAATTGAAGCTGCAATTGAATCGGTTGCAGGTGCTGTTGGAAAAGAACAGTTTTACAATGCCTGGCTTGAAAATTATTGCACCAAAGCCGATGTTGATTCCATTGCAAACTGGGGATTTAATTCAATGCGGCTCCCGATGCATTATAATCTTTTCACACTTCCCATTGAGGAAGAGCCGGTTGCCGGGCA
Source organism: Prolixibacteraceae bacterium (assembly GCA_016931385.1). GTDB lineage: Bacteria > Bacteroidota > Bacteroidia > Bacteroidales > Prolixibacteraceae > DAIMEA01. The sequence continues at coordinate 5,168 of JAFGEV010000205.1, read as the reverse complement.
GGATACCTGGCTTAACAAAGGTTTCGAAATGGTTGATGAGTTGCTTGAATGGTGCGGTGATAACGAAATATATCTGATTCTCGACCTGCATGCTGCACCCGGCGGACAGGGAAAAGATGCAGCCATTTCCGACTACGACGAATCAAAACCTTCGTTATGGGAAAGTGCTGAAAACCGCCGTAAAACTATTGCTCTTTGGAAAAAACTGGCTGAACGTTATGCCGATGAGCCTTGGATTGGTGGCTATGAACCTATTAACGAACCCAACTGGGACATTGACAATGCCGGAAACGAAAACGGATGCAATTGCAACCAAAACACGGCCCTATGGAATTTGTATAAAGACATTATCAGTGCCATACGTGAAGTTGATACAAACCACATGGTAATATTGGGAGGCAATTGTTGGGGTAACAATTATAACGGAATACCAGCTGCGGGTTCTTTTGATTCAAACCTGGTATTAAGTTTCCACAAATATGCAACTTACAACGACGAGGGATCAATACAATGGATGCTTAACTTACGCAACATACATAATGTTCCTGTATGGCTGGGCGAAGCAGGTGAGAACTCAAATGTTTGGTTTGCAAGTGCCATTAAGCTTGTCGAGTCGTACAACATTGGCTGGGCATGGTGGCCCTTTAAAAAAATCGGTTCAGTTACATGCCCGGTTACTATCCCTAAAACAAATAATTACCAAAGCTTGCTCAATTACTGGAACAATGGCGGGAGCAAACCATCCGAAGAAAATGCAACGGCATGGCTGCTCGAACAGGCCGAAATGATGCGCCTTGAAAACTGCATTATCCGTTACGATGTGCTCGATGCCATGTTCCGTCAGGCTCAGGGAGACAAAGCACCCAAACCTTTCAAAACTCATCATATACCGGGAACAATATTTGCCACCGATTATGACCTCGGAGGAAATGGCTACGTATATTTCGATCAGGACACTGCTGATTACCGTTTTTCTACCGATGTTTACACTGCCTGGAACAGCGGCTGGACTTACCGCAACGACGGGGTTGATATTGAGGAATGTGAGGATGTAGTTACAAATGGTTATAGTGTTGGATGGACACAATCAGGAGAATGGCTTTTATACACAGTTGAAGTAGATTCAACTGCCGGTTATACCTGCGAAATCCGTTATTCAGCTAATTCTTCAATTGGAAGAATCCACCTTGAAGTAGATAACCTGGGAATTACAACTGTTCGTTCACTGCCATCAACCGGTGGTTGGTATAATTGGTCAACTTTAACCATCAATGAAGTGATCCTTCAGAAAGGGACTCATCAGTTAAAATTCTTTGTCGATAACGAAGGATTTAACATCAATTCAATATCCTTTCTCAACCCGGTTGCACTTACTGAAATTTCACCTGAAATCATTCAGGTTAAAACCAACAGTGAAGGCGATGGTATTTTTGTGGTCACCAACCTGGGATTTAGTCCCGGGTACAATCCCCGGTTTAACGATTTTTTGCTCACCATAAATGGCCATACGCACCCGATAACCGATATCGATTTTTATCCCGGCGATAGTACAGCTCTTGTTTTGCGGATAGACCGGGAACTGATCAAATCGGATGTGATAAACCTGAGTTACAATGGTACTTCATTAGTCTCCCCATGGGAGGAGGTGTACCCGATTTTCGAATCGACCCTGGTCGATAATTTTTCACCCAATTATGTGGTAATGCCTGCCAAAATTGAAGCTGAAGACTTCTGGTATAATTACGGATATCAAACAGAGGATTGCAGCGATAGTGGAGGTGGATTGAATCTTGCTTATGCGAATACAGGCGATTATGCTGATTATCTTATTTTTAGCGAGGAAGAAAAATCATATGCCATCGAATACCGTTTGGCAAGCAATGTTACAGGCAGGTTCAGGCTCGATTTAATACACAACGACGAAATAACTTCTTTGCAAACCATAAACGTTTCGTCCACTGGTGGTTGGCAAAACTGGACGACTGTTTTAAAAGAAATTGAACTCCCTGCCGGTAAAAGCATTCTTCGGCTTTACGCACTTTCAGGCGAGTTTAACGTGAACTGGTTTCGTGTAAAGTATGCATCAACGGCACAAACAATTATCAATAATAAGATTGAAATAAATGCGGTTTACAGCAAACATGCAAGTGCTTTAACATTGTTGCCGAATACCAACATTGAAGAAAACTGCCAATTATATTTGGTTGACCTTTCAGGCAGGAAAATCCTTTCAAAATCAATCAGTTTCAATGGAAAGAGTGAAATGACCCTGCCGGGCATTCAGCTTAAAAACTGTGCATATATTCTTTCTGTTAAAATGAATGAAATGGTTTACACACAAAAAATAGTGGTTTATTAGTAGATTTTTTAGGTTTAGAGTTTAAAAAATATACCTTCTCTTCCTATAAATTTTTTTTAAGATAAATCATATCAACAAGTTGTATGTCACCATCGAACATGGGGTGATCGTAATTGTCAGTAAAAAAATTCTTTACGCGGTGTGACTTTTCAAATCCGCAACTTTCATAAAACGACAAAATTGCAGGCGTTTCGCCCGTGCCAACAAGCATTGCTTTATAATCGTTTTTGTAGAAATCAGAAACGAATTTTATCAATGTCCTACCGTATCCTTTGCCTTGATATTTCTCGTAAGTAGCTATGTTTTTCAACTCACAGGTTTCGTTATCTATTGGCACTATAACACAAACACTTTTCAAATCATCGTCATATAAAGCAAATAAGTCTCCACCAGGCAAATACTTGTCAATCATATTTTCCTGCTCATCAGCCAACAACAATAATTCAAGGAACTGTTTCTTATTTTCGAAAATCCTCTCAATTTTCACCATATCTCATTTGTTTCCTGATTTGCCTTGATAACAGGTTCTTTTTACTATTAAATTTTGATCTTTATAACATCCGATTTCATGCCAATTACAGTATGGATCAAATATATACCTCTGTTAAAACTCCCTGTCTGCAAACCGATTTGGTGTTTTCCCGCCTCATACAGGCTGTTATCAACCAAACGGCTAAAAATCCTGCCATTCAGGTCAAGTACTTCAACCTTTACATTGGCTCGCTCAGAAAGTGAAAAATGAAGCGTATATTCATTTGAACTGTATTCACATGAAAGGTAAATTTTACTGTCATTTTGTATTTTTTCGAATGCCGACAAAGGTAACTTCAACGCCAGTTTATACGTTTCGCTGCCGGCCAGCAAAAATGCGCCCAGCCCAAAATCTTCAAAGTTTGGCACCTTATTATACGAAAGTGGTTGCCCGTCGGAAGGTTGCTTGCCGGTGCCCTGAACCCAGCCCAGAAAACCATTATCGTGCAGTGCATCGTTCTGGAGGCCGTTCCAGCCTTTAACAACAGCAGGCATGTATGTAACGCTGTCGAGCAGGTGCTTGTTAATGCCCCATGCCAGCCCGTAAACAAAGAAGCCAGTTCCCGAAGTTTCTTTGCCGCCAAAGTCATCAGGGTCTACCATGCTGGGGTTCCAGAAGCCGTCCTCACGCTGGCAGGCAATAAGCGCTGCCGACATTTCAAGGTAATTTTCAAGGTATTCCTGGTAATAGGTTTCTGTTTCGGGAATGACATCAAGCACCCTGACCAGAGCAGCATAAACCCAGCCGTTTCCCCTCGACCAGTAGCAGCTTTTCCCGCTGGGTGTAGTAAAGGGCGGGTCAAAGTCCTTATCTCGCCACCACAACCCATCTTCCGGGTTATACATACCATTGGTGCCGTGAGTGCTTTTTGTATAGTTATATAGGTCGTACATTTTATTGAAATACTTCTGGTCGTTATGAACCACTCCAAGTTTTGCAAAAACAGGCATCGACATTTGCATAGCATCAATCCAAGACCAGTCGTCGGATTTTGTGCTGTTAACCATGTTGTCGATATTGGTAGTGATGGGTGCAATTTTTTCGGGCGATGGATCGAGCAAATACAAATCGATATAGGTTTGCCCGCAGCACTGGTGGTCTCCATCCCGGGTGTTCAGGTTGCCATATGTGGGTTTCCATTCGTGGCTTTCGGCCCATTCCAGGGCATATTGGTATAAGGCAGTATCCTTTGAAATGAAATACATTCCCATCAACCCTTCATAATAGGTTGCCCTCGTCCATAAATTGCTGGGGCGGGTTTTGTCGGTTACAATATCTTTTCCCGGATCGGGCCACTTGGCCATGAAATAGTTATTGGCCAGTTCCATTTTGGAAAGGATTACTGAAGCTTCAGGTAATTCCTGTGCATTTGAATTTATGTATATGCCTGCAAAAAGCAGGAAGCCAATAATAGTTCTCCTCATTGATTTTGTGTTATTAATTAATAAAATAAAAAAAAGAGCCTTCGAAAATAGAGAAACCTTTTTGAACAATTCCAATTATTAGATAAGATTTAACCTTGATTTATTTGTGAAAATATGAATAAATTAATTTTGCTTTACTCTTTCCAATTTCAATTTCCAAATCAGTTTGTGTGGCTTTTTTAATACCCTCAACTGACTTAAATTTTCTTATCAAAGCTTCTTTTGTTTTTTCCCCTATACCTTTTATGGTGTCAATTTCGGAAGCGGTAATAGCTTTATCTCTTTTTAGTCTATGAAATGTTATTCCAAAACGGTGTGCTTCATCGCGTAATTGTTGTATTAATTTTAATGATTCTGACTTTTTATCAATGTATAATGGAAACTGGTCGCCTGGAAAATAAATTTCTTCCAGCCTTTTTGCTATACCAACAACAGGAATCTTCTTTCGTAAAGATAATTCATCCAAAGCCTGCAATGCTGCATTTAATTGTCCTTTACCACCATCAATAACGATTAAATCGGGTAAGCTTTTCCCTTCGTTCAATTGCCTACGATATCTGCGGAAAACAATTTCCTTCATTGATGCAAAATCATCGGGGCCGGAAACAGTTTTTACATTGAAATGCCTGTAATCTCTTTTTGCTGGTTTTGCGTTTTTAAATACAACACATGCGGCGATCGGGTTTGTTCCCTGCAAATTACTGTTGTCGAAACATTCAATATGTTCGGGTATTTTGTTTAATCGCAAATCGCTTTGTAGTTTTTTCAATATACGGTTTACTGGGCTTTCTTTTTTCTGATCAATTAATTGGCGTTTTTTTTCTAAAATATAATACTTCACATTTTTCTCTGA